>JBDTTN010000089.1:0-8268 GCA_039930625.1 Gemmatimonadota bacterium
GGACGACTGCCTCAACCTCTCGCCGTTCATCATCGACAAGAACACCTTCGTGAGCGTGAAAAAGGGCGAGGGCGCCGAGACGGCCCGCCTCGCGCACATCTTCATGCTGTCCTATGCCGAGAGCGGCCGGCTGGTCTACCTCGCCGTCGATCACGGCCTGCGTTACGCCCTCGAGAACGAGCGCGACAGGGTGCATACCGACATGACGCGCGAGGACTTCACCGAAGGCCGGAACCTTACTCCGAGTGCCGCCGCCCCCGACCCCTTCGGTCTCGGCGCCACCCTGGGCGAGCCGCAGGCGCCCAGCGAGGGCGGCGTTAAGGTGTTCCAGGTGCTCCGCGACCAGTTCGATTCCTGCGTCGCCGACCTGGGAGCGGCCCCATGAGGCGCAGCCCCTTCAAGTTCCTCGACTCCTATCAGAAGGAAGACGCGGACCGCTTCTTCGGGCGGGAGCGGGAAACCGCCCAGCTCTACAATGCGGTGCACGCCTCGAACCTGGTGCTGGTCTATGGCGCTTCGGGGACCGGCAAGACCAGCATCATCAACTGCGGACTCGGCAATCAGTTCGTCGACTCCGACTGGTTGCCGCTGTATGTCAGGCGCGGCACCGACCTCAACCGGTCGCTGGAGCGGGAGATCGCCGGCGCCACGAAGGGCGCTGCCCCGGCCGGGGAGGTGCCCGTGACCGACCGGCTGCGCGCGCTCTACCTCGACCACTACCGCCCCGTCTACCTGGTCTTCGACCAGTTCGAGGAGCTGTTCATTTCCGGGAGTGCGGCGGAGCAGCAGCTCTTCTACGAGACGATTCGCCAGATTCTGGCGGGCGGCGCCACCTGCAAAGTGCTGATCGTCATCCGCGAGGAGTACATCGCCTACCTGTCGGCACTGGAGAAGGTGATCCCGTCGCTGTTCGACAACCGGCTACGGATCGAGAAGTTGAATGATTCGCATCTCGCTCGGATCATCGTGGGCACGGCCCGGGCAGCAGGCATCCAGGTCACCGACCCTCCGGCCACGGCGTCCGGCATCCTCGAGAACATCCGCGACCGGCGCACCGGCATCGACCTCACCAACCTCCAGGTCTATCTCGACCGGCTGTGGCGCGCCGATCTGGAGCGGCAGGGCACCGAGACACCCGCCACGGTGACCTTCGACCCGGCGCTGGTCGAGCGGGTAGGGAAGCTCGGAAACGTGCTCTCCGCCTTTCTCGACGAGCAACTGATCGGCATCGAGGCGGGGCTGGCGCAGCGCGGAGTCCCGCAGCCGAAGGGGATCCCGCTCGAGGTGCTGTTCGCGCTGGTCACCGAGGAGGGGACCAAGCGGAACCTCGACATCGCGGCAATCATCGACGCTCTCCCGGGCAAATGCGACATCGGGGAGCCGAACATCCGTTTCTGCCTGACGGAGTTCGAACGCATTCGGCTGGTACGGCCGCTGGCGGCGGGGTGAGCGAGGAAGGGGGGCGGGCCCTGCCACTGAAGGAAGCGCTGGCGGCCGCCCTGGCGGACCGTTACGTGCTGCTGGACGAGATCGGCCGCGGCGGCATGGCCACAGTGTATCTGGCGCGTGACCTCCGGCACGACGCGCGCGTGGCCGTCAAGGTGCTGAGGCCAGAACTGGCGCTCGCCATGGGGGGCGAGCGCTTCATCCGCGAAGTCCACATCGCCGCCACCCTGCAACATCCCAACATTCTTCCGGTACTGGACTCGGGATCGGCGGCGGGCACGTCGTATTTCGTCATGCCCTATGTCGAGGGCGAATCGCTGCAGCAGCGGCTGCAGCGGGAGACTCGCCTGCCGGTGGACGAGGCGGTCCGGCTGGTCGCCGAAGTGGCGGACGGCCTCGCCCATGCCCACGCGGCCGGCTTCATCCATCGGGACATCAAGCCGGGCAACATCCTGCTCTCGCATGGCCACGCCATCCTGGCGGACTTCGGTGTCGCGCGGGCGCTGGACGCGTCGGCCGCCGATCGGCTCACCGAGACGGGACTCTCCGTCGGTACCGTCGCCTACATGAGCCCGGAGCAGGCGGGGGCCGGCCGCCTCGACGGACGCAGCGATATCTACTCGCTGGCGTGCGTGCTGTATGAAGCGCTGTCGGGAACCCCGCCATTCACCGGGCCGAGTGCCCAGGCGGTCATGGCGCGGAATGCGATCGACCCGGTGCCGAGCCTCCGCACCGTGCGGCAGGGCGTACCCCAGGCCCTCGAGGCCGCCATCAACAAGGCCCTGGCCAAGGTACCCGAGGATCGCTTTGCGGACGCGGCGAAGTTCAGGGACGAGATCATCCGGGCCGCATCGACGCCGATCATCAGCGGCACGCCACCCCGCGCGGAGCGTCCCTGGTGGCGCAGGCGCTGGGTGGCATTCGCAGCGGGGACCCTCATTCTGGTAGCAGGTCTGGCTCTTGTCAGGCGGCTCGGCACCGGGCCTGTCCTCGATCCCAATCGGGTGATCGTGTACCCGCTGGTGCTCTCCAGCGACTGGCCCGCCGCCCGGACTTCGGGAGAGGACGTGGCCACGATCATCGGCAGCGCCATGGATGGCGCCGGGTCCCTCCGCTGGGTGGACGGCTGGCAACTGCTGAAGCCGGAACAGCGGGAGAACATCCGGCTGCTGGCCGTACGGGACGCCATGGCGATAGCCCGCGCAGAGCGCTGCGCCTACGCCATCACCGGGCGGCTGGTGGCACGCGGGGACAGCGCCGACGTTTTCCTGGAGCTCTACGATGTCCAGGGGGACTCGCTTCTGGCCCGCCCCCTCGGCCGCTCCGCCTCCGTCGGCGAGAGCTGGCGAGGCGGCATGCGCGCAGTGACCGACATCCTCCCCCGGCTCATCCCGACGGCGGTTCCCGATCTCGAGGCGGAATGGAAGGCCCGGCCACCCCGGGCGGTGGCGCACTTTCTCCTCGGTGAGGCCGCCTTTCGTCGGGTGCAGCTGGCGGACGCCCTGGCGGAATTCCAGCACGCGATCGAGGTGGATTCGACCTTCGGGATCGCCGCGGTGCGTGGGGCGCAGGTGGCCACCTGGAACCACCAGCCGAGCGAAGCCGGGTCGCTGATCCGCGTGGCGCTGCGGCAGTCGCTGTCGCCGCGCTACCGGCTCTTCGCCAGCGGATTTGACGCGTATCTCGACGGCCGCGCCGACACGGCCGCCGCTCGACTGCATGCCGCGCTGGCGCTCGATTCGTCGATGATCGCCGCCTGGCTGCAGTTAGGCGAAGTGTACATGCACCTCCTTCCTGCGGAGGGGCGACCCGACTCCCTGGCCGAAGCCGCATTCGATCGGGCCCGGGCGATCGATTCGACCGCGGCGACCCCGCAATTTCACCTGATCGAGATTCGCGCCCGCCGCGGCGATCAGGCGGGGGCGCAGGCCCTGGCGCGTCAATTCGTGAAGGTGGCCGCGGACACCCAGCTCGCCCGCGAAGTGGAGCTGGTGTCGGCCTGCGGTCGACAGGGGTTCATCGGGGTCGATCTGCAGGAGGCCGTACGCCAGCGGCCCCTGCCGCTGGCGCTGGCGGCGAAGTCCCTGGGTGCATCGCCGATCACGGCCGGGTGCGCGATGGCGGCGGACCAGATACTGCTGCAGGAGGACACCGCCCGCACCAGTGTGGCGGAGGGCCGCCGATTCTTCGCGCTGCTGGGCCTCGTCAACGGGCTGCTCGGCCGGCAGCGGCCCGACACGGCGGCGAGCGTCATCGACGACTTTCAGCGGCGCTGGGGGTTTGGCCTCTCGCTCTACCTGCTGACGGCTCCGGTCGCGCCGGCCCTCGCCGATCGGGCTCGCGCCGTTGCCCGGCAGGATTCCGTGGACTTCGGCGCCCACTACGCCGGGGTGCGCTATCCCGTGCGGCTATGGGAGCTGGGCGTGTGGGCCGCGCAGGAGGGGCGGGCGCCGGTGGTCCGCGCGGTTGCCCTCGATCTGACGACGCGCGCGGCGCGAGGGTCCCGGCTGGATACGCTGCTCGCCGAGTCCATGCGGGCGCATGCGGCACTCGCGGAAGGCGACTCGTTGCAGGCGCTGCGTCGGTTCGAGACGCTGATTGCCCGCGCCGCACCGGTCGAGGACCTCGCCTGGAACGAGGCCGCATCGCTCGGATTCGACCGCCTGATGCTGGGTCGGCTGCTGATGCGGCAGAAGGATTACGCCGGCGCGATCAGCGTGCTGGAGGTTCACGACTCGGGCCTGCCGGCGGTATTTCCACTGTACCAGCGGGCAAGTCTGGAGCTCCGCCTGGAAGCCGCTACCGCGCTCAAGCAACCGGCGCTCGAAGCTTCGTTGCGGGCCCGCATTGCGGAGCTGTCTGGCGGCTGATAGCCTATGCACACTCCTGATGGATCGGGAGCACTCGGAGGGAACCGATGACCGACGACTCGATGAAGGATTCAGGCAAGGACCGCGGGGGAGCGACTCCACCGCCACCACCGGGCGGTGGCCGCGGTGGTGAAAAGGCGCCCCCACCACCTGGCGGCGGCCGTGGCGGTGAGACACCACCCCCGCCTCCCGGCGGTGGCCGGGGTGGCGAGACGCCGCCCCCACCTCCCGGCGGTGGCCGAGGTGGTGAGACGCCGCCGCCCCCTCCCGGTGGCGGTCGCGGTGGAGAGACGCCACCGCCGCCTCCTGGCGGGGGCCGAGGCGGGGACGCACCGCCGCCGCCCAGGCCGAACCGGTAGGATCAGGCGGCCCACAAGGGCTTCTGTCTGCCCCGCGCCACTCGCGGTGCGGGGCAGTCGTCTGTGTGCACTCGTAGCGCTTCTCTCGCTTCCCGCGGGTACCCATGCCTGACAATCTGGTGACCTCGACCCGTCGAGCCCTGCTCATCGGCATCGACGCGTATCCACGCCTCCGCCAGTTGTCAGGCTGCGTCAACGACGTGCGGCTCATGCGCGCGATTCTGCAGGACAACTTCGGATTTCCCACTGGCCAGATCACCATCCTCGAGAACGAGCAGGCGACCCAGGTCGCCATTCTCGCGGCGTTCGACGCACTCATCGCGGCGACCGGGCGCGACGATATCGTGGTGATCCACTATGCCGGCCACGGGTCGCAGATGACCGACCTCGAGGGCGACGAGCCGAGCGGCCTCGACAGCACCATCATGCCCTTCGACACGGAGGGGTGGCAGGGGGACAATCGCGATATCACCGACGACCAGATCGGCCTCAAGCTGGCCGCACTGGGCGAGCGGACGTCCTACATCACGCTGATCTTCGACTCCTGTCACTCGGGTACCATCACCCGGGACGCCGCCGGGGCCAAGGCCCGGTCGGAACAGCCCGATCGCCGCCCCGCGAGTGAGCTGAAGCGGACGCCGACGCCGGGAGTCGGGCCCGCGACCACTGGGTCCGCCGGCCCCAGCGGGTGGATGCCGGTGACCGAGAAGTACGTGCTCATCTCCGGCTGCCGGGACGAGGAGACCTCATTCGAGTATCAGCCGCCCGAGGGAGAGGGGAAGATCTCCCATGGCGCACTCACCTACTTCATCTCGCAGCAACTCAAGCAGGCCACCTCCGGGACGACCTATCGCGACATCTTCGAGCGTGCCGCCGCCCGGGTGAATGCTGCGAACAACGCCCAGCATCCGCAGATGGAGGGCAAGGCGGACCGCGAGATCTTCGGGGTCCGTGAGGTGGTGCCGACGCGGTTCCTGCGAGTCACCGCGCGCGACGGCGTCACGGTGACGCTCTCCGCCGGCGCCGCGCAGGGAGTTACCGCCAACTCGGTCTACGCCATCCACCCTCAGGCCACCAAGGATCCCGCCACCTCCGCCGCCCTCGGCGAGGTGGAGGTCACCGTCGTCGGCGTGGTCTCCTCCGAGGCGCGCATTACCAGCGAGTCCGTCGCCGGCAGCATCACCACCGACGCGCGCGCTTTCGAAACCCGGCACGCCTTCGGAGACTTCAGGCTCGGGGTCAGCGTACTCGACACACCGGGACCCGAGGCGGGTGCGCTCCGCACCCTGCTCGAGGGCTCCACCCTGCTCAAGCTGGTAGCCGGCGCAGAGCCCGCCGCCGCCACGATCCGGCTGCTGCCGGCGCGGGGCGCGGTCACGGCCGCCGACCCGATTCCGCGTGCGGGAGTGCTCGCCGCCCCGATGTGGGCCGCCTCCGGTGAAACCGGCGATCTCCTGATGCCGCTCAAGGCGATCGGGGATGAGCAGACCGTCCGCGACAACCTGGAGACGATCGCCCGCTATCGTCAGGCGCTGGCGCTGGAGAATCCCGATCCAGACAGCGTGCTGCGCGGCAAGTTCACTCTTGATCTGCTCAAGCAGGATGCCCAGGGCGCCTGGACCACCGCGGAGCCGGAGGTGGCCGGAGGGCAGGTCGTCTACACCGAAGGAGACGCGATCGGGTTCCGGGTCACCAGCAATCATGACGCCGCGGTCTTCGTCGCGCTGGTGGACTTTGGTCTGACCGGCGCGGTGACGCCGCTCCGCCCACCGCGGAAGGCGCCGGCCTCGCAGGAGAAGCTCGGTCCCGGCATCAGGTACAGCATCGGCCCGGAGCTCAAGCAGGCGCCACGCGTCACCTGGGACGCCGGCTTTCCGTTCATCGACAATGTCGACCACAGTCTCGAGGCCGAGGCGATCGAAACGGTGAAGCTGTTCATCACCGAACAGCCCGCCGACTTCTCGGTCATCGAGCAGAAGGGGGTGCGCTCGGGCGAGACCCGTCAGGCGTCGCCGCTGGGTGACTTGCTGCACCACACCTTTCAGGGGCGTCCCACCCGCGGGGTCGAGATGGCGCCCGCGACCGAAGAGGACTGGACCACGGTCTCGCGCTCCTTCGTGGTGCGGCGTCGCACCTCGGCCGAGCTGCGTGACGACGGACAGCCGCTGGCGATCGGCGGCGCGAGTCTCGTCACCAAGGGGCTGAGCGGCACGGTCACCACCCAGTTCGGCAAGAAGGGCAGAGAGGAAGCGGCCAGGCTGGTGAACGACTCACTGACCAACGCCCTGGCGGATTCGGGTGTCGAGGTGGGGCAGACCGTCCAGATCGCGGGGGCGAAGGAGACCGGCCCCCCCACCCGGAGCGCCGGCGACGCACCTGCTTTCGAGCTGCAGCTCTCCGATCCGGGCGCAGGTGTCGGCCAGATGGTCATGGCAGCGGATGAGTTAGGCGTCGTGTCGTGGCACTTTGCGCCGCTCGCCGGCGGAACCGGTACGCGCGGGGGCCCGGCAACGCCGGGCGGCAGGCGATCCTATGTCATTCCGCGCGGGGTCCCGGCGGAGCAGGCCTCGGGCACCGCAACCCGCGGGATCGTCAGCGCCATCGGCAACAAGATTCTCAAGGAGCTGATCTTTCCGCTCATCGATCCGATCATCGGCGAGGTGAGCGCCACCTTCGTCAACCGGTTGGAGCAGCGGCGCTGGCCTTACCGCATCCGCGCCTTTGGCCCGGGAGACTTCACCTCCGACGTCGCAACGGTCATCGATGGTGAGGGGTGGTCGCGGCTTTCGGGTGGGCGGTCCCTGCTCATGGTGCATGGCACCTTCAGTCGCTCGCACCTCGCCTTTGGGCATCTGCCCGCGGCCTATATGGAAGGGCTGCACCGCCAGTACGGGGGGCGGGTGTTCGCCTTTGACCACTTCACGCTGTCCCACGATCCGCGCGAGAACGTGCGCCGCTTCCTGGCGAGTATTCCCGACGGCACTTCTCTCGACCTCGACATCATCTGCCACTCTCGCGGCGGACTGGTGAGCCGGATGCTGAGCGAGAAACAGGGTGACTTCTCGCTGGGGAGCCGCCGGCTTCGGGTGGGCAAGGTGGTGTTCGTGGGGGCTCCGAACGCCGGCACCGGCCTGGCCGACCCGGCCCACGTCGGCGAGGTGCTCGACGTCTTCACCAATCTGCTCAACTTCCTGCCTGACAATGGCGTCACCGATGTGATGACGATGCTCATCGGGGTGCTGAAGCAGTGCGCGGTGGGCGCCATGGGCGGGCTCGAGGGGCTCCAGTCGATGCGCCCCGATGGCGAGTTCGCCAAGTGGATGAACACGGGGGCCCGGGCGGGAGACACCCGGTACTATGCGCTGGCGGCGAATGTCACGCCGGTGGACCCCGGGCTCCGGCATTTCTTTGTTGCGCGCGGGCTGAACAAGCTGCTCAACGGGCCGAACGATTTCGTGGTGCCGACCCGGGGGGTCTTTGCGGAGAACGGCTCGGGCTTCTTCCCGATCGAGGACAAGCTGGTGCTGGAGGGAGACGAAGCGGTGTCGCACACCAAGTATTTCGAGAACCGGGCGGTGCAGGAGCAGATCATG
>JBDTTN010000090.1:0-8224 GCA_039930625.1 Gemmatimonadota bacterium
CGAGGCAGGTCACCACGCCGCGCCCGTCCCGGGTGGTGGAGAGGAGGTCGTGCACGTCGAACTCCGGCTCGCCGAAGAAGGTCTCCGCCCCCTGCATCTCCAGTTCCACCATCTTCCGCAGCAGTACACCCACGGTGGCAGCGGACATCCCGCCGAGTCCGGCGAGCGCCTCCTTGCCCTGATCGCCAGAGAGGAACTGCAGCACGGCGCGCAGGTCGCTGAAGTCGAGGAGCGGGAGCCGGGCGTCGTCGCAATACTTGAAGACCATCGTGAGCACGCTGGTCTGGGTGTCGTTGAGGCCCAGCACCTTGGCGAGGAGCAGCGGCCCGAAGCTCGCCACCGTCGCGCGGAGCTGCACGCCGAGCTTTCCTGTCAGGCTCACGAACTCGACCGGCACACCGGCCGGGGTCCAGGTCCAGCCGACGTCGGTCGCCCGCTGGGTGACGCGGTCGCTCTTCTCGCCCGGCACGGCCAGGCCCGAGAGGTCGCCCTTGATATCCGCGACGAACACCGGGACCCCCGCCGCCGAGAGCTGCTCGGTGAGCAGTTGCAGGGTCCTGGTCTTCCCGGTTCCGGTTGCGCCGCACACCAGGCCGTGACGATTCAGCATCGCGAGCGGGATGCGGATCTTGGGCTCGGGGCAGAGCGTCTGGCCATCCATGGCGGCGCCGAGGGTGAGTGAGGCGCCGGAGAAGCCGTAGCCGGACTTGAGTGCGTCAGCGAATGATGCGGGCATGGGTGTCGGAGAGCTGGGGTCAGAGAAGTCGGTCGAGGACCGCCGTGACGCGGGCCATCTCGTCGGCGGTGTTGTAGCAGTGCGGGCTGATGCGCAGAGCGCCTTCACGCTGGCTGCAATAGACCCGCGCCTCACGCAGCGCGCGGAAGGACTCCTCGAGTCGGGGCGGTGCCAGGCACACGATGCCCGAGCCCCGCGGACCGCGTGGGGAGGTGACGCGGACGCCGCGGCGGTCGGCCCACTCCAGCATCGGCTGCTGCAGGGCGATGAGGTGCCGCTGAATTGCCTCGATGCCCAGCTCCCGGAGGAGCCCAACCGACTGCACCATTCCCACGAAATCCTGGAAGGGCAGCGTGATCAGCTCGAAGCGCCGGGCGTTGGAGCGGAGCGTCTCGCTGTAGTCGGTGAGCCGGGTGAAGTCGTCGGTTCCCTCGAACGCCATCCACCCGGTCACCGTGGGATCGAGAGCGGCGATCAGCTCGCGACGCACGTACAGAAAGCCGCTGCCCCAGGGGGAGAGCAGCCACTTCTGCGCCCCGGAGGCGAGAATGTCCACCGGCGTGGCGCGCACATCGACCGGCATCTGCCCCAACGCCTGAATGGCATCGACAACCAGGAACTGGCCGCGGGCGCGAGTCTCGACGGAGAGTCGGGCGAGATCGACGGTGTAGCCGTTGGAGAACTGGGTGAGAGAGACGGAGAGACAGCGCACCTTCGGATCCGCCAATCGGGCCAGCAGCCGCGCCTCATCGGGCCAGCCCTCGGCGGTCACCGGCACCAGTTCGAGGATGACGCCCCGATCGGCGAGCCGCTTCCAAGGATAGACGTTCGCCGGGAACTCCTTCTGGCTCACGAGAACGATGTCGCCGGGATTCCAGGGCAGCGCCTGCGCGGCGACCGCCAGTCCGAAGGTGGTGTTGGTGGCCAACGCGATCTCGTCGGCGTCGGCGTTGATCAGGCCGGCCAGGGCGCTCCGGGCGGCGGCAAAGGCGCCGAACATATCGTCGTGGGTGAGTTCGAAGGGCCGGGCTCGACGCTGGTTCAGCTGATCGGCGGCGCGCCGAGTGCGCTCCGGCAGCGGCCCGATCGAGGCGTGATCGAGCCAGGTGGTCCGATCGGTCCAGGGGAACTCGGCCGCACGCAGGGCGGCGATATCGTAGGAGGGAGGAGCGGAGGGCTCGGCACCGGTGGCAGTCATGGGCTCGCTTCGTGGTGAAAGTTGCATCTCGCGGGCGCCTCGATCTCGCTGTCCCGCCCTGCCCTGTTCCCTGATCCCTGATGCGGGCGTACGTTACTGGCACAGTGACTATGCAAGCAAGACGATGAGCTTTCAATCCCCGTTCACCCTGGTGCTGAGCGGCGGCGGCCTCAAGGGGCTGGCGCATATCGGCGTGCTGCGCGCACTCGAGGAACGCGGGCTCTCCCCGGGGCTGGTGGTTGGCAGCAGCATGGGATCGCTGGTTGCCGCCGCCTGGGCCTCCGGCATGCCGATCAAGGAGATGACCGAGCGCGGCCTGGAGGTGCGCCGCAAGGACATCTTCCAGGTGGCGCATGTGGATATGGCGTTCAAGCGGATGCGCGCGCCCGCGGTCTACCGGCGTGAACCGCTCGACGCGCTGATCCACAGCCTGGTCGGGGACCGGACCTTCGAGGATCTGGTCCGCCCGCTGGTGATCAACACGGTTGAGCTCAACACCGGCATGCAGGTGCTGTGGGGGCTTCCCGGTCTGCGCCACCCGCGGGTCGCGGATGCGGTCTTCGCCTCCTGTGCGCTGCCCGGAATCTTTCCGCCGCGCGAGATCGACGGCCGCTGGTTCGTCGATGGCGCGGTTGTCGAGAACGTGCCGGTGCAGGTCGCCGCCTCACACGGCGCCGGTCCGGTCATGGCGGTGGATGTCGGGGCCTCGAGTGCACTTCGCAGCAACGTGCAGGACGAAGGGTTCGCGGCGACGTACATCCGCGGGCTGGAGATCGTGATGCAGACGATGATGGAGAGCCGGCTCCGGCAATGGACCGCGCCACCGCTGGTGCTGGTACATCCGCGGGTGGAGCACGTCTCGATGTTCGGCTTCGGGCACAACCGCGAGCTTATCGAGGAGGGCCATCGCGCCACGCTCGACCTGCTCGACCTGCTGGGCGAACGGTTCGATCCCGAGGGCCACGGCATCCATCCGCAGCGGCGGGTGGAGATCCGGGTCGACCGCGACCGCTGCTCGGGGTGCGGCGCCTGTGTGATGCATGCGCCCTGGGTCTTCGAGATGGATGAGGACGGCCGCGCCAAGGTCCGCCAGCCGCTGCAGTCGTGGTCGCCCCTCGACGGCTTCTACGTGCGCAACTGCCCCACCTACGCCATCAGCGCCCGGCTCGCCCCCGCGCAACCCCCGGCCCCGGTGTCCTGAACGCCGCGGCGGCCGCCTCGAAATCACCGAGCACTCGCGTCCAGCCGAACTCCCGCTCTGCCCGCAATCGCCCGGCACGCCCCATAGCCCTGGCGCGAGGGTCATCCAGCAGCAGGCCACGGGTAGCGCCGAGAATCGCCGGCAGATCAGTCGGCGGCAGCAGCAGGCCGCTGATGCCATCCGCCACCGCGTCGGCGGTCCCTCCACTCCGCCCCGCCACCAGCGGAAGCCCCGCCGCCTGGGCTTCCAGCAGCGCGAGCCCGAAGCCTTCGGCCTGCAGTCCCTCCTCACGGGAGAGACCGAGGTACAGGTCCGCCGCCGCGTAGTAACCGGGCAGCTCCTCGTCAGGCACCCTGCCGAGCCAGCGGACCCGGTCGGCGATGCCGAGCGACTCCGCCTGCCGCTCGAGCGCGGCGCGTTCCGGTCCCTCGCCGACCACCAGGTAGCCGAGGTCCATGCCTTCACGCGCGAGCTCGGCGACGAGCCTGAGCGCGACATCGACGCCCTTGTGGGGGACCAGCCGGACCACCGTGAGGGCCCAGCGCCGCGGACCGGAGAGGCCGAGGCGCCGCCGGAGGGACTCCCGATCGGGGCTGGGGCGGAACATCTCCGGGTCCACGCCTAACGGAATCATCCGGACCCGTTCGGCCGCTTCCGGGAGCCCGAGCTCGAGCGCGAGGGATCGAAAGGTGTCCGCGGTCCAGGCACTGATGGCGACGGTGCCGGAGGCGTTGCCGATGATCCCGCGCGCGGCTCGGCGCTTGATCGGTGACCGGGAGGCCTGGAGTCTGATCCGATTGAGATCGAGCCCGTAGACGATCAGACCGTACGGCAGCCGATCCCGCGCGGCGAGCCAGCGCGCGACGTGGCCCGCCGGCTTGAGGTTGCCGGCCCAGACGAACGCGGCCCCGCTCTCCCGGGCCAGCGCGCGCGCGCGGAAGGCCCAGCGGGCGAGGCCGGCGATCTGCCGCAGTCGCTCGCTTGGCACCTGGACGCGGTCGATTCGCGCGGGGCAGGTGGCGTCGAACGCCTCACTCCCGGACTGGCGGCCGGTCGAGACGATCAACTGGCCTGCGGTCGCGTGGCGCGCGAGTTCTCCCATGGCGCGGGCAACGCCGCCACCGATGGGAGGAAAATCGTGGACCAGCAGCAGCGACGGAGCTCCGGCCGCGCCGGCGGTGGCCGTCAGCACGCGAGCGCCTCACGATAGACCGCTAGAGTCAGGTCGATCGTCCTTTCCAGCGGGAAGTCATCGCGCGCCCGCCGTACCGCGGCCGCCCCGAGCCGCGCGGCCAGCACTGAGTCGGTCAGCATCCGATCCAGTGCCGCGGCCCACGCCCCCGAATCCGTTGGCGCCACCAGGAGCCCGTTCACCTCATTCTGGATGATCACCGCATTGCCAGTGGCATCGGACGCGATGACGGGCTTGCCGAGCGCCATCGCCTCCAGCACCGCCTGGGGAAAGGCGTCCCAGCGGGAGGGATGCAGCGCCACCTCCAGCAGGTCGTACAGCGGCCGAATGCCCGGGAGAAAGGGGAGTCGCACAACGGCATGCCGCGCCGGCACCGGCGGGAGCGGCCGAGTCAGCGCGTCGCCGCTGAGTCCGACCAGCACCAGCCGCACCGGGGTCTGCAGTGATGCGAGCGCCGAGAGCACCACCTCCTGATCCTTGGGACGAGCCACGATTCCCACGATCCGGCGCGACGGCTCCCAGCCGATCCGGGTCCGCCACTCCTCGAGTTCCGCGGCGGAGACCGGACGATCGATCCGGTCGAGCATCAGGCCGCCGTGCACCACCCGCAGCTTGTGGCGCGCCGTCCCCCGCCTGGCGAGCACCTCCGCGACCGGCTCGCTGAACCCGATCACCCGCGTCGCAACCAGGCTCGCCAGCAGATTCTCCAGCAGCGCGGTCCGGGGATAGGAGTGGCGGGTGATGACGAGCGGGACCGCGAGTCGGCGGGTGAGTCCGAGCCAGGTGAAGGCCTCGCGGTCGCGGGAGCCGTGGGCATTCACGAGGTCCACCTGATACTTGGCAAGCAGCTGCGCCAGCGCGCGCGCGTTGCCGAGCCGCCCCCCGCGCGCCAGCGGGATCGGATGGACCGTCAGCCCGCCGGCCAGGGCATCGCGCTCGATCTCCGATTCCGGCGGGCAGACCAGCGCGACCTCATGTCCCCGGGCGGCAATGCCGAGCGCAATGCGCAACACCGATTGTACCGAACCGGAGCCGCCGCCTTGATGCAACGAGTGCAGTATCCGAAGTTTCGGCTCATTCATGCGCATCCTCATCCTTGGCGCCACCGGTCGGCACCGCAGCGAAGCGGCGATCGCCCGGGGCGCGCAGTCGCTCGGCCATGAGGTGCGAATTCTGGATACGCTCCGCTGGCGCCGACTCATGGGCCGCTGGTGTGACCGGTTCATCCGCTGGCAGGCCGACCGATTCTCCGCCGACCTGGTCCTCTGCACCCGCCACGCGATCAATGCCGGCGAAGCCCCGCTCCGGGCGATGCTGCGGGGTCGTCGATCGGTCTTCTGGTACTTCGATGCGCCTACCCCCCTCCCGGCCCCGGTCATTCGTCTCGCGCACCTGACACAGCAGAGCTTCGCGACGTACGGATTTCAGGTCGAGGCGCTCCGTGCCGCCGGAGTGGCCGATGTCAAGTTCCTGCCGCAGGGCTTCGACCCCGAGCTGGACGGACCGGCGGAGACCGCGCCGGAACGGTACCACTGTGACCTCTCGTTCGTTGGATCGGGGCAGTACCCGCGACGCTACGAACTGCTCCGCAGTTTTGCGGCGGTCGGGGCGATGCAGATCCGGGGGCCATTTTGGGAGCAGGCACCTCCCGATCTGCCGGTCGCGGGGGGAGCGGTGCACGGACGAGGGTTTGCGCAGGTGGTGCGCGGCGCCGGGCTCTCGCTCGGAGTGCATGCCCTCGATGACCAGCACCAGGAACACCACGGCGGGACCTCCAACCGGCTCTGGAAGGTGCTCGGCGCCCGGGGCTGCTTGCTCGGCGAGTACGTCGACAATATCGAGGACTTTGCCCGGCATGGCGAGCATGCGCTATGGTATCGCGACCCGGCCCAGGGCGCCGAGATCGCGCGGATGGCGCTGGCCGACCCCGCCATGCGGGCGCGGATCGCCGCGGCGGGGCATGCACACGCACTGGCGCATCACACTTACGCGCACCGCCTCGCCCTGCTGCTCGCGGGACAGGGCTATATCTCGATGTAGTTGGTGAATTCGAACGGCCGCCAGCCG
The DNA here is from genome assembly GCA_039930625.1 of Gemmatimonadota bacterium. Taxonomy (GTDB): domain Bacteria; phylum Gemmatimonadota; class Gemmatimonadetes; order Gemmatimonadales; family GWC2-71-9; genus JADJOM01. The sequence continues at coordinate 6,395 of JBDTTN010000090.1, forward strand.
GTGATCCGCTCGATGCCGAGTGAGGCGAGCAGCGCGAGGCGACGGGCATCCCAGCGGCGGGGTGAGAACCCCTCGGACATCTGCGGTCGGCGCTTTGCGATCCAGTCTCGCATCAGGGCCGGATGTACTCCCTCGAAGCGCCCCAGTCCGACGTCCCACGGCAGTCGCTCGGCCACCGGGGCCCGGCGAGGCTCGCCTCCGTAGTAGAGCGCGTTGTCCCGCTCGCGCTTCTCCCGCAACGCCGGTATCGGTCGGGCCCAGCCATAGTGATAGTAGGTCGCCCCGCTGTGCCGGGCGCGGGGTTTCCTTCCCTCGGCTCCGATGCGGAAGCCCTGCGCGTCGCCGAAGCTTCGTACTGCCGTGCCCGGCCGAACTGCCCGCACCTCCCGGCGGTACCACGACCGGCTCCTCCCGATCCAGTCGGTATTCCCGTAGAAATGCATGAAGTCCACCAGGAGCCCTTCGACCCGCGGGTTCTGCCAGGTCTCCTCGAGCGCCGCCTTCAGCCGCGCGACTCCCGCCTCATGCAACACTTCGTCCGCCTGGATGTAGATCGCCCAATCCCCCCGGCAGGCCTCGAGCGCACGCTGGGTCTCGATGGCGAGGACCCGACTCCCCTGCCCCTCCTCCCAGGTCCCCTCGATGATCCGGAGTCGCGGATCAGCCAGCCCGCGCACCAGCTCGAGGGTGCCGTCGTCGGAGGGGCCGACGTTGACGATCAGCTCATCGCAGAGCGGCAGGATGGAGAGGAGTGCCTCCCGGATCGGGAAGTCGAGGCGGACGGCGTTGGCGACGAGACTGAAACCGGAGACAAGCATGAGGTGAGGATGGGGAGCGGGGAAGCGGGAACCGGGAAGCGGGAATGGGAACTTGGCCCAGGTGTCATTCCCTTCCCCGGTTCCCGTTTCCCGGCCTCCTCCTACGCTCCTTCCCCCGTTACCGTCTGCAGCATCTCATGCATCCGGTGCATGTAGGTGTGATGCCGCAGCGCGCGCTGCCGGGCACCGGCCGCCAAGCGATCCCGATACTTGTCCTCCTGCACCGCCCGCTTCACCTGGCCCTTGAGCTCCTCGGCGGTGGTGTAGACGAGCAGCTCGGCGCCTTCCTCGAAGTGGCGGGGAAGGTCGATCCGTGCATCCACGACCTGGGGCACCCCGATCGCCGCGATCTCGAAGGTGCGCCGGTTGACACCACTGCCATCGTGCTTGCGGTCGTCGGCGCCGGTGCGGTGGACATTTACCGCGACGGTGGCGCCGGCGTAGGCGCGGACGAAGTCTTCGGTGCTCGGGAGTTCGCCGCGGCAGTAGTCCCGGAGCGAGGTCTTGCGCCAGCCGGGGCCCCAGAGCGCGAGGCCGAATTCCACCAACTCCAGGAGGAGGCGCTCCCGGCGGGGCGTGGCCGCGCCGGCGAACACTACGTTTGCCCGGAACGGACCGCGCGCGCTGAGCGGCTTGTGCACTGAGGGGTCGCAGCCGAGCGCGAGGTAGTGGCCGTGCCTCAGACCCTGCTTCTCGAAGGCGGCGAGGAGTCCCGTGGCCCCGATGAACACGTGATTGTATTCCATCGCCTCGCGGCTCGCGCCGGCGGCATTGTTCAGTTCATCTCCCAGCAGCTGAATCCAGCGGGCCCGGCGCCCCTTCCGAAGGGTGTCCACACTCTCAGCGGAGAGCAGGCCGTCTCCCGAAATGATGACAAGGTCGGGGGTATGCTGTTCCAGCGCGGTGGCGATGCGATCTTCGAGATCGCGCCGGACCAGGCGCTCCAGCCAGCCCGCCCGATCGGGATCGAGGTGCAGCAGGTTGGCGCCGAGGCGCTCGAGCGCGCGGCGGC
>JBDTTN010000091.1:0-8066 GCA_039930625.1 Gemmatimonadota bacterium
GATTGGGCGATTGGGCGATTGGGCGATTGGGCGGGGGCGATTGGGCGATTGGGCGATTGGGCGATTGGGTGATTGGGTGATTGGGTAGTTAGGCGTTTTCCGTTTCCCCGTTTCCCCGTTCCGCCTTTCCCCTCTACTCCGACTGCGCTCGCCGAACCTCGCCAACTATCACCGCGCTCGAATCCGCGCCCGCAGGTAAAAAGGCCTGTGCCTGCCGCAGCAGCGACTCTGCTAACTGCCGCTTCCCCAGCTTCGACAACAAGGCCGCGTCGCGGACGACGATGCTGGGGAAGGCAGCGCTATCCACGCGGGTGCCGCCCGCCAGCGCGGCGAGCGCCTCACGGAACTCCGCCTCCGCCCCGGCGGAATCGCCACGCCGCGCCCGCAGCGCCGCGTCGGTTCCGAGCAGGCCGGCATAGGTCGCGGGGATGCGGCCGAACTTCTCCCGCACCGCCGAGAGCACGCTCGACGCAGTCGCACTCGCCTCCCGCTGCCGCCCGGCCTCGAGCTGAATACTGGCCAGCCGCTGTCCTGCCGCCAGCGTCCAGTCGTGCCGGTCCCCCATCTTGAGCCTGAGCCCGGCGTAGGCCGCAGCGGCATCAGCCTCCGCCGCCGTTCCGCCGCCGACATCCGCCTGGTAGCTGGCCATCGCCGAGCGGCTGTTGAAGGACTCCGGGTGGGTGCGACCCATGACGGTATCGAACATCGCCACCGCCCGTTCCGCCGTGAGGATCGCAGCTCTCGAGTGGAGCTCCAGCGATTCGAGCAGCGCCAATCGGTCGAGCGTCCGGGCCAGGTTCAGTCCTCCCGGCCGCTCCACCTGCTCCAGCCCGGACACCGCACCCCGCAGCCGCGGATCGGCATCGGCGAAATCTCCCCGCTTCATGCGGATCATGGCGAGATTCGATTCGCCCGCCAGGAACTTGAGGTCGAGGGGTGGGAGCACACCGCGGCGATGTTCCTGCGCCGCCGTGAGCGCGGATTCAGCCGGAGCCAGCCGGTTCTGGGCGGAGAGCAGCGAGGCAAGATCACTGAGCCGCGACGCGGTGATGGTGTCCGCAGGGCCGGTCAGCCCGATCTGCAGCGCGAGCGATTGCCGATACAGCGACTCTGCCTCGACGGGACGATCCAGTCGTTTCTTCGTGGTGGCGAGGATATCCAGCGCGTCAGAGAGCGCCTGGCTCTCGGCCCCGCCGGCCGCCCGGTAGTCGGCGATCGAGCCGCCGAGCAAGCTGTCCGCCTCCCGGTACTCGCCGCGATCGTTGAGTCCCCACCCCACCGCCATCGCCTCATTGAGCACTTCGGGATTGCCCGGCCCATAGAGGCGGCGCACCACGGCGAGGCCCTTCCGGTGCAGGGTGTCCGCCGCGGCCAGCAGTTGGAGATGGGCGTAGGTGTTGCCTAACACCTCGTACAGCTCCGCTTGCACCGCGGGCTCCCCCGAGAGCAGGCTGTCCACCCGGGCGGTGCCCCGGTCGAGCAGCTGGCGGACCGTCGGTTCCCGCCCGAGCGTGATGTCGGGATCGGCCTGGCGCAGCAGGTCGATCAGAAACTCCTTCACCTGATCGGCGCGCGCTGCCTCCTGGCGTGCCACCCGCGCCTGCCACGCCGTGGCCACCACTCCACCGATGAGCGCCAGGGCCACCAGCACAGCGGCCCCGGCCCCGAGGCGATGCCGGCTGATGAACTTCCGGGCACGATAGCTGAACGAATCGGGCCGGGCCAGCAGTGGCCGGCCGGTCTGGTAGCGCCGCAGGTCCTCGAGCATCGCCTCGGCCGAGGGGTAGCGACGCGCCGGATTCTTCTGCAGCGCGGTGAGCACCAGCGTGTCGAGGTCGGACGAGAGTCGCCCCGCCTGACTCGGCGGCTCGGGCTCGGTCTCGCACACCACCCGCTCGATCTCCGCGGCGGTCCGCTTGTCGAAGCGATGGGCCCGCTCCCCGGTCAGCAGCTGGTAGAGCACCGCTCCGAGCGCGTAGATATCGGTGGCCGTGGTGACCGGCTCCCCCCGCACCTGCTCCGGCGCCGCGTAGTCGGGGGTCATTACCCGGCCATAGGCCAGGGTGAGGCCGGGATCGTTCAGGCTTTCCTCGCCCAGCAGCTTGGCAATGCCAAAGTCGAGCAGCTTCACCTCGCCGTCGTCGGTGACGAAGATATTGCTCGGCTTGAGGTCCCGATGGACCAGCAGATTGCGATGGGCGTAGGCGACGGCGCCGAGCACCTGCTCCACCAGTGCCAGGCGGGCGGGGACGTCGAGATTCAGTTCATCGCAGTAACGATCCAGCGGGCGACCGGGGACGTACTCCATCGCGAACCAGGGAAGTCCCGCGGCGGTGACGCCGCCATCCAGCAGCCGGGCGATGTGCGGATGGGTCAGCGTGGCGAGGATGCGGCGCTCCTCGAGGAAGCGCCGGATGAGGAGCGGGTCGTGTTCCCGTCCGCGGCGAACGAGCTTGAGGGCGGCGGTCTGGGCGAATTGGCCGTCGGCCCGCTCCGCACGATACACCTCACCCATGCCGCCCTGGCCCAGTTCCGCGACCAGGCGCCAGGGACCGATCATTTCTCCCAGCGGGATCGCCGTCGGATCTGCCCCATCGAGGTCGAGAAGCAGCGGTCCGGCTATCGCCGCGAGCGACCGTTCCAGCGGACTGTCGGGGTCCTCGCCGGCCGCCAGCATTCGCTCCACCCGGGCCCGCAGCATCAGGTCGGAGCCGCAAGCCTGCTTCAGATAGTCGGCGCGCTCGGTCCTGGGCAGATCGAGCGCCCGATCCAGGATCGGCTCGATCTGGTCCCACCCGCTCTGATCCTGTGAGGTCACCCGTCCCCCTCTTCGAGCGCCGCGGCGAGCCAGCCCTTCGCCTTGATCCAGTCGCGCCTGACAGTACGCGCCGTGACGCCGAGTGCGGCGGCGGTTTCCTCCTCGCTGAGCCCGAGGAAATAGCGACATTCCACTACCCGCACCAGCCGTGAATTCAGCGCGCCGAGCCGTTCCAGTGCGTCGTTCAGGGCGAGCAGGGTCTCCGCGCTGTCGTCCTGGGCGAGGGAGAGATCGCTCAGGCTCACCCGGTGCCGCGCGCCGTCCCGCTTGGCCACGTTGCGTCGCCGGGCATGCTCGATGAGGATCCGGCGCATGGCGATCGCGGCCACGCCGAGAAAGTGGGAGCGGTCCTTCCACGCGACGCGGGTCTGATCGACCAGGCGGAGATATGCCTCATGCACCAGCGCCGTGGTACTGAGGGTGTGATCGGTCCGCTCCCGGCTCATATACCGCTCGGCCAGGCGGTGCAGCTCCCCGTACACCAGCGGGAGCAGCTGGTCTATCGCGCGCTGGTCGCCCTGCGCGAGCTCAAGGACGAGGTCGGTCGCTGCGCTGGAGGGGGGAGCGTCCATGTCGTGGGGGGTAGAGGGACAGCTGCAACATACCGGTCCCCTCTTCCCGCCGCGATATGCCTGCTTCCGTCCCCAGGGTCACCCATCACGCGCTCCCGCCCTCTACTTGGTGACCGTGACCGTGGCGCCGGTCAGCGAAACACCGGACTGATCGCTGCCGGAGAGGTTGAGTCCGGTCAGCTTGACCTGGTAGGTGCGCGAGGTGGCGCCCGGACCGATGCTGTCGCTCCCGCCGCAGCTCGCGAGCCCGACCCCGAGGAGGAGTACCAGCGCCCCCGCCGCGAGCCCCTTCCGCCGGCGCATCACCGGAAAGAAGAAGAGCGGCAGCATCGCGAGCGCCACGCCGCCGCCGAGGCGCTGGACGATGGTGATATTGAAGCTGTAGGTCACCAGCAGGTTGGTGGGGCCGGAGATGGCGTAGGGCGGGGCGACGGCCAGGGTCACCGAGCCGTTGTTGCTGGGAAAGATGCCGGAGGCGAGCAGCGTCTCGGCGGGGTCCACCTGCCCGTTGCCGTTGGCGTCGAGGTAGAGATGCACCGCGGTGACATCGAGAATTTCATTGCCGCTCCCCTGCGCCTGCAGGGTGACGCTGTTCACCGTCTGGGGAATGCTCGGGTTGAGTAGGAACTCGAGCATCGGCACGTCGGTGCTGCCCGAGGCCACGGTCTGATTGGGGGGCGTGGAGCCGCCGAGCGTCACGTTGACGGGCACACCCCAGATGCAGTGGGCGGTGTTGTTGCTGAGATCGGGGTCGGGCTGACTTGGATCGCCCGCGTTGGGATTTCCCTGGCTGGACACCGTCACCTGGTAGCAGGAAGGAGTCAGCGTCGGGAAGTTGGCGAGGGTGGTGTCGCCGAGGACGTTCGGGGCGCCGTCGTAGCGCACCGTCACGGTCGTACTGTCGCCCGCGGGCAGGACGGCGAGATTGCAGACCACGGCGTTGCAGTGCCCGTCGGCAATCGAAGTGGTGGTGGTCCAGTTGTTGTTGAAGTCGTCGGCGCTGTCGCCCTCCACCCGGACTTGGACCGTCCAGGCATTGTTGCTGCCGTGATTCACCACCCGGAAGACGCTGCTCGCGACCTGGCCGCCGAAGCTCCCGCCGACCAGGGTGATGCTCAGATCGGTCACGGCACTCGGGTCGGGGTAAACGGACCCGGAGGTGTCGGACGTCCCGTAGGGAAATCCGTAGGGATGTCCGGTGCCGATGCTGGTGTCTATCGTGAAGGAATCCTGGAACGAACAGCAGAAGGTGCCGAAGGGGGCGACGTCGACAGTGACCAGGCCGCCATACGGCGCACTCCCCTGGCAGACGTGGAAGAAGGGCCAGACCGCGTATCCCGATTGGTTGAACCCGACCTGGCAGGTCGCGAAGCCAACCCCGCCGGCGGCCAGGGAGACGACGGTGTTCCCGTAGGCGTTGATGCCGTAGGAGCAGTCCCGCCAGGTGACGGGGACATCCACCTCGGTCCACTGCCCCGCTTTGATGGTGAAGGTGACCGGGCTGGTCGACTGGGCCCGGCAGTTGTTCACCAGTGCGTCGATCCGGTCTACGGTGTGCTGGCCGGGGGTGAATTCCTCGGAAAAGGTCTCCACCAGCCCGTTGTTCCCCTGGACCCAGGTGCGGTAGACCCCCAGGTCCTCAAAGGCGGCGCCAGTGGCGTGGGTCCGGAAGAAGGCGTAGCCGGTGGTCTGGGCGGCCGCGAGGGACGGCAACAGGACGAGAAAGGCAAGTAGCGGTAGCAGGCGGACGATCGGGGTCGAGCGGGACATGGACGGTTCCTCCCAGGGAATGGGCACGAAGACCCTTCTTCCCGGTAAGCGCAGGTCTGCGTCGTAAACCGGACATGCGCCCTTCCAGCCCGATGCGTGGTGCCATTTGCGTCAGGGGCGATTGGGCGATTGGGCGGGTGGGCGATTGGGCGATTGGCCGGTTCCCCTATTCCTCTCGAAACACCGTCGCCGGCGCGACTCGCACCGCCCGCATCACAGGCACCAGGCTGCCCACCAGCGTCATCATCACGCAGAGCGCGACCGTCGCGGAGAATGTGGCCGCGTCGGTGGGGCGCACCCCGAAGAGCAGCGACTCCATCGCCCGCCCCGCCAGATAGGCGAGCCCAATCCCCGGCAGCACCCCCGCCGCCGCGAGCCATACCCCCTGTCGCAGCACCATCTGCACGATCGCGCGCGACTCCGCCCCCAGCGCCATCCGCACCGCGAACTCATGCCGCCGGTTGGAGACATTGAATGACAGCAGCCCGTGGATCCCCACCCCCGCCAGTAGAAAGGCGATCAGCGCAAAGGCGGCGAGCACCCGTGCCTGCACCGCACGCGACGCCGTATTGTCGGTGACGATCTCCGACAGGGTCCGTACATCGGAGATCGGCTGCTCCGGGTCCGCCGCCTTGACCACCTGCCGGATCGCCGGCAGCAGGCTCGCGGCGGGCGCGGTGCTGCGGATGACCAGATCCTTCGGCGCGTACGAGATCAGGAAGCTGTCAGGCACCTGCTGGTAGGGGAGATAGACCTGCGGCTCGCTGGTCCGCTCCAGGCCGCGCACCCGGATGTCGCTCACCACGCCGATGACGGTGCGATCCGCCAGTCCGAACTTGAACTGCTTTCCGACCGGGTCCTCGCCCGGCCAGTAGCGTTTCACGAACGACTCGCTCACCACCGCGGCGTATGGCTGATCGCCCCGATCGGTCTCCGCCACATCCCGACCCCTGAGGATCGGAATCTCCAGCGTCGAGAAGTATCCCGGTGTCGTGAAGCGGAGGCTGGCCGAGCTGGGGATCCCCGGCGTCGTCGGCTGTCCGGGGATCTCGACGTTCCAGATCCCGCCACCCATGAGCATCGGCAGCCCGGAGATGTAGGCAGCCCCCTTCACACCGGGGAGCGCCTGCACTCCGCTCAGCACCTGGCGATAGAACTGCGCCCGCGCACCGGTGGTGATGTACTTCGGCTGCGGCAGCGCGGTCCGGAGCGTCAGCACGCCCTCGGCGCGGAATCCGGGATCGGTCCCCTGGATGCGATAGAGGGCGCGGATCAGCAGACCGGACGAGGCCAGCAGCACCACGGAGGCCATCACCTCCGCGATCACCAGCGCGGAGCGAAGCCGTGCTCTGCGACCGCCGCCGCCGCGCACCCCTTCCCGCAGCGCGCCGAGATCGGTGCCACGCGAGGCCCGGAGCGCGGGAAAGACTCCGAACCCGATCCCCGTGAGAGCGGTGAGGAGTGCGGCGAAGAGCAGGATGCGCAGATCCACCCCCGGGACCTGCGCGATCGGCAACGAAGTCGGCACCAGCCTCGCGAGCAGCGGCACCGACCCGACTGCCACCAGCACGCCGAGCCCGCCGCCGAGTGAGGCAAGCAGGAGGCTCTCGGTGACCAGCTGGCGCACCAGCCGCTCCCGCCCCGCGCCGAGCGCGGTGCGGACCACCAGCTCGCGATGGCGCACCAGCCCCCGGGCCAGCAGCAGGTTGGCGAGATTGGCGCAGGCGATCAGCAGCACGCAGAGTGCGGCGCCGCAGAGCCCTAACAATAGGAGCCGGGATTGCCGGCTGACGCCGTCCTGCACCCGGTAGACCGTCGCCCCGACCTTCTCGTTCTCCTTGGGATGCAGCTGCGCGAGATTCGCGGTCACCACCGTCAGCTCCGCCTGCGCCTGCTCGACGGAGACCCCCGGACCAAGCCGCGCCACCACCTCGAACCAGTTGTTGCTCCGATCTTCGTCGGCCAGCTCGTCGGCGGGCATCGGCAGCCAGAACGCCACCTGGCGATCGGGGAAGTGAAACGCCGCCGGCATCACGCCGAGCACCACCCTCGGTGCGCCATCGAGCACCACCGAGCGGCCGATGACGCCAGGGTCGCCGGCGAAGAGTTCCTGCCAGAGCGCGTGGCTCAGCACCACGCCGTCGGAGCCCTCGCTTGCGGTGAAGAGATGGCCGAGCATCGGCTCGACGCCGAGCATCGGGAGCAGGTCGGGGGTGACCACCGAGCCCTCGACTCGGCGCGGTGCACCTTGACCCAGGAGATTGGCGGAGATGGGGTGATAGGCGGCCATTGCTTCGAATGAGCGGCTCGCCGATTTCCAGTCGTGATAGTTGGGCGGCGAGAGCTCCATCTGTGCGTAGCCCGGCTGGTTCTGCCACAGTCGCACCAGCCGGGCCGGCTCGCGAAAGGGGAGGGGACGCAACATCACGAAGTCCGCCACCGAGAAAGCTGCCGTGTTGGCGCCGACGCCCAGCGCGGTGACGAGGACGGCGGTGAGGGCAAAACCGGGAGTCCGGGAGAGCGAACGGATGGCGTAGTGCAGGTCCTGACGCAGCAGATCCCAGTGCACCGCGGCGGCGTTGTGGAGCACGTCGCCCACGGCCTCCAGCCAGAGCCTCAGAGTGGCGAGCGCGTGCGGCGACTGCTGCAGCCGCCGCGCAAAGAGGGCGTTCATCTCGCCGCCATACTCCTGCCGGAAAGAGGCGGGGAAGAACGCCAGCAGCAGCCGGTAGCCCCGGTTCATGCCCGGCTCGGCGCGAGCCCCTGCACCCGCGCCATGCGGACCAGGTCCGTCATGCGCTGGGTCTCAGCGCGAGCGGTGGCGGCGCCGAAGGGGGTGATGCGATAGTAGCGGCGCCGCTCGTCGTCGAACTCCGGCGCGGGGCGATCCCGGGTCTCGGAGATCA
>JBDTTN010000092.1:0-8047 GCA_039930625.1 Gemmatimonadota bacterium
GCTCGCGACCACCGGCACGCCGAGCGCCATGGCATCGAGCACCGCGGTGCCCAGTGCCTCCCGGTGGGAGGGCTGGATGAAGAGCTGCGCGGCAGCGATCTGGGCTGCGGCGGTCTCTGTCTCTCCCGCCAGCACGACCCGCGAACCGGCGCCGATCCGGTTGATCTGTGCCTCGAGCGCGCCTCGTTCGGAGCCTTCGCCGAAAATTCGGAGCCTGATCCCGGGACGGGTCCGCGCGAGGAGTCCCACGGCGTCGATCAGCGTCGCGTGCCCCTTCTCGGGCGTGAGTGCACCGACGGCGATGAGCATTTCTCCCGCGGACTCCTGCGAGGTCCCGACCCGCCGCACCTCCGCGAGTTCGATGGCAGAGGCGACCCGGACGATTCGCCGGCGGGATACGCCGCTCTGCAGCAGTTCCTGCTCTACCGCGTGCGAGATCGCGATCACGCGGAGCGGACGACGCCACAGCAGCCCTGCCGGGGAGACGCTCCGCCGAGTGGCCACCAGCGGCAGCCGGAGCAGGGTCGCGACCAGCACGCCGAGTGCGAGGCCATGGCTGTCATGGGCGTGCAGCAGCAGCTCGCCGTCACCGCGCTTGAGCCGGCGGAGCTGCCTGACGAGAGGCGGCCAGGCGCGCGGGTCATGGGCCGCACTCCAGGACAGCAGGAGGACCGGCTGCCCGTCCGAGAGCACCGCTTCAGCGAGCCGAGAAGTGCGCCCGGTCGCGATCAGTTGCGACAGGTCGCTCCGGCCCGCGAGCATGCGTGCCAGCAGGCGCACCTGGCGCTCGCCACCGCGCCAGTCGCGGCCGCGGCAGAGATGCACCACCTGCAGCCGGCTCATGGCTGGGCGACGTCGCGGAGCAGGGTGCGGAGTTCGGCCAGACTGAACGGCTTCTGCAGGCAGGGCCGCCGCTGGGCCTCGAGGAAGGCCAGGGTGTCGCCACGGACGGTGTCACCGGTGCTGAATGCGACTCGCCGCGCCGCCTCGGGTGCCCGCCGTTCAAGCTCGGCGAAGAACTCCCGGCCTCCGGCGCGGGGCATGCGCAGGTCGGAGATGATGAGATCGAATGGCTCGGCCACCGCGCGCTCGAGCCCTTCCAGCCCATCGCCGGCCGTCGTCACGCTGTGCCCCCACGCTTCGAGCGTGGCGCGGATGTAGTGCAGGATGTGGGGTTCGTCGTCCACGACGAGGACTCTGATCGGGCGTTCCGCGGGTTCCGGACCTGCCTGACGAAGAGCCGGGAGATCCCGTACTTTGCCGGGCAGCTCGATCGTGAAGGTGGAGCCAGCCCCCGGCTCCGTGGCGAGCGTGATCCGGCCACCATGCTCCTTGATGATTCCCTGACTGATCGAGAGTCCCAGCCCGGTGCCCTGGTGTTCCGGCTTGGTGGTGAAGAAGGGCTCGAAGACGTGGCCCGCGATGTCGCTGCTCATGCCGATCCCGTCGTCCGCCACCTCCACGGCCACGCCATCCATCCAGCGGCGCGCTCGCAGATGCACCGTACCGGGGCGGCCGGTCGCGGCGATGGCATGCGCCGCATTCTGGATCAGGTTGACGAACACCTGCTGAATCTGATTCGGATTGAGATCGAGGTCGGGCAGGTCCGGCTCGATCGTCGTCTCGAGGCTCACCCGATCCGCGCTGAGCTGATTGCGGAAGAGCCCTGCCGTCGCCTCGAGAATGGGACGCAGCGAGGCGCTCTGTCTGGTCTCCTGACGCCGCGCGAAGCTCAGCAGGTTCTTGACGATCTTCGACGCCCGCTCCGCCTCCTGCTGGATGACACGCAGCGGTTCCCGGATCCGCGCCGGCACCTCGGTGGATTCGGCGAGGAAGTCGGCGAACCCGACGACGGAGGTGAGCGGGTTGTTGAGGTCGTGGGCGACGCCCGCGATCAGCTCGCCGATCGCGGTCAGCTTCTCGGACTGGATGAGACGATCCTGCAGCCGGCGCCGGTCGGTCTGATCCTCGAACAGAAGGACGGTGCGCCCCGCGACGGGGTTAGCCGCCGTGAAGGCGGAGACGGCCGTCGTCCTCGGTCCGCGGCGCAACTCGACCGCCTCACCGGCAGGATCAGCCAGCGCCCGGGCGATGCCTTCCCGCCACTCTTCCGGGAGCAGCTCCTGCAACGGACGGCCCAGCACGGTGGGGATCGGGATGCCTACCAGCTCGGCGAAGGCGCGGTTGCTCCGGCGGACCGTTCCGCCGCGGTCGACGATGCACACCGCCAGCCGGATTGCGTCGGCCGCGTCCTCCCAGTCACGGCGACGCTCGTCGGCCGCCTCCACCAGGCGCGCCCCTTCGAACGCGACCATCGTGATCGCCGCGTAACCCTCGAGGGTGCGCTCATCGGCAACGGTCGGCTCCCGGTCGAGGACGATGCCGACGGCCCCGATCAGCGAGCGGCGTCCGAGCAGGGGTACGGCGAGCGCGGTAGTCTCCAGGTGACGGTGGCGCAGGGGGATTCCGCGCCGCAGCACCTCGTGGAGGAGGGGGCCCAGTGCGGCATGCGCGGTGTCACCGTTGGCACTCTCCTCGAGACCCTGCTGATCCAGAACCATCAGGGCGAACGGCAACGGCCCGAAGGTTGCTTTGACTTCCAGTGCCAATCGGTCGAAAAGTGAATGAGGACGAAGCAGTCCCGAGATTCCGTTCGCAAACGTCAGCACCCGCGCCAGGACATCGGCGGATTCTTCCCGGTCGGTTCGGGGCGATTCACTCTCAGGAGGCAGGGTCATGATCCTCGCAAACATGCGCGGCCGGCTGACGGCAGGTGACCTCCAGCTCATGCTGCTGCTGCTCGCCAGAGGCTCCGCCGTGCAGCGTCGCCGGCTGACAGAACGGCTGGAGCGCGAAGGCCCGGACGCCCTGCTCGACGCTCCCGAGCTTGCGGAGCGGCTGCAGGCGGTGCGAACCCTGCTCGTGCCGAGCGAGGTACTCTACTTCTATGTGATGGTGCGGCATCGGCTGCTGGCGGCGGGGGTGGAGGATCGCGACGTCGCGGACTATCTCGCGGCGATGCTGCTGGAGTTCGGCCGCCGCGACCGGGCGGTGCGGGTGGACTGGAACGACGATCACGCGCACCGCTACCTTGTCGACATCCTCGCCGATCTGGATGCGACCCAGGGCGCCCGGCGATTCCGGGTGATGGTCCACCTCGGCAACTACTCGCTCTGGCTCGCCGGACTCTTTCCGCAGTACATCGAGGCGCGGCGACTGCGGCGCGGCGGACCCGACCTCGGGTACTACGATGCCCTCGGGCGGCGCGGCTATGCGATGGCGCGCGATCATGCGCTGGCCGACGCCTACCACCTCGACGGAATTCTCGATACGGCGGCGGAGCGGTATCCCGTCCTGCGGGAAGCGCTCAACGAGCTGTCGCAGCGCGTGCTCTTCGTGCATTGACGCGCCGAGCCGGCGACCGCCTTGCGCGAACTCAGCCGTGACGCGCGTGGGCCTGCCTCGTCGCCACGGCTTCCCGGACCAGCGCATCGAACAGCCCGTGATCGGGCGCCGCACCGTGGTGATGGAATTCCTCCGGGTGCCACTGCACCGCGAGCAGCCAGGGTCCGTCGCCGACAGATTCGACCCCTTCGATCTCGCCATCGGGGGCGCGGCCGGTGATCGCCAGGCCCTGCCCGATGTCGCGGATCGACTGGTGATGGAAGCTGTTGACGTGACACCGCGTCACGCCGAGCGCCTCCGCCAGGCGGGAACCCTCCACCAGATCGACGGTGTGGGTGCGGTCATCGCGCGGTGCGACCTGCGTGTGGCCCACAGCCTCTGGGCGCTCACTCGGCAGGTCCTGCCAGAGGGTCCCGCCCATCGCGACATTCACCACCTGAATCCCTCGGCAGATCGCCAGCACGGGCAGCCCCAGGGCGCGGGCGTCGCGGAAGATCCCGAGCTCGAACGCATCGCGCTGCGGGTCGACATCGCCGAGTCCGGGGTGCGGAGTCTGCCCGTAGTGGACCGGATCGATATCCTCGCCACCGCTCAGCAGCAATCCATCCAGCCCATCCAGCAGCACCGCGTTGTGCTCGACGCCGAGCAGCGGTGAGAGTACCAGCGGTACACCCCCCGCGCGCAGTACCGCGCGGACGTAGCTCGCGTTGACGCCGGTGCGGTCGGTGCCTGAGACCGTGCGGGTGATTCCGGTGACGCCGATCCGCGGGGCACTCATTGCAGCACGCTATCGGGGAAGAGCGGGCAACCCGGGTCTTCGAAACGGGTGGGATCAAGCTGGATGCCGAGCAATGGCAGCATGAGCGTGTCGACGCTCAGCCGGCCTATTTGGGGCGCGCCACGGATCGGCTCGGACTCGAACACCATCACGCCGCGGGCGCTGCCTCTCGGGTCGAGGATCAGGACGCCGAAGCGCGGCTTGATCGGCGCCGGAATGGTGCCCTCGACCCCGATCACCCAGCCGCTGTCGGCGGTGCGGCCGACCACCGACTCGAAGGCGGGGCCGGCTGCCACCCGGGCCACCAGACGCGGCGGCAGCGTGGCGGGAGGTACGCCGAGGGTCTGGTCGGGCACGCCGAATTCCTGCAGCAGCATCGTGGCGCCCGCGATCGCGGTGATCCCGCAGGCACCGCCGCTGCTGCGGGAACCACAGGCGAGCAGGCCGACAAGGGGCAGAGTGAGAATGGCTCGACGCATGACTCATAAAGTAACGCGCCCGCTTCCTTGACGCCCCATGAAGCGATCCGTACCATTCGGCACCTCAGCGACCCGGATGATCCCACCGTGCTTGAAGGGCTCAGGGCCCGGCTTGAGAAACTCCTTGCCGACCATTCACCGCCGGACGACCCCAGGGTGCGCGCGGCCCAGTTGCACGCCGCGCTCCTCGAAACCCGAGTGGCGGTCGGCATCCTTCGCGATGCGCTGACCGCCACCGAGCGACTCCTCGCCGCCGAACAGCAGCAGTTCGAGGCCGCGGAGCGGCGGGGCGCCCTCGCAGCCCAGGTGCCTGACCCAGAGACCGTGAAAGTGGCGGAGCAGTTTGCGGCCCGCCACCGCGAGCGGGTCGGCGTGCTGGAGAAGAAGCTGGCTGCGCAGCGTGAGGAGCTGGCGCTCGCGGAGCGGGATGTCGCGGAGCTGACCCAGCAGTACCGCGGCGCCCGGCAGGGTCCCGAGGCGGGACGCACCCCGGCCCAGGAGGCGGCGTGGCGCGATCTCGAGAGCGCCGGCGGTGCCCGGCCTGAGACCGATATCGAAGGCGAGCTGCTGAAGCATCGGTTCGACCGCTCCCAGATGGACGCTGCCGTCCAGGCCCAACTGGATCATCTCAAGAAGAAGCTCCGAAAGGACCCGTGATGGAGTCAGGGTGCCTGGACATGGAAGCCAATGCGACGCCAACCGGAAACCCGAAATCGGGGATCGTGGCCCGGCGAGGCTGGTGGCGTGCGCCGCGCCGACCACTGTCCACGCCGGCGATCCTGCTGCTCCTCGCCTTCATGTTGTCCAGCTCTCCGGTTGCTCCGCCTTTCCTTTCCAGTTTTCCTCTGCTCGCACAACAGCCGCTGACACCACCCGCGCACTTTCAGAAGCTCGCTCACACCTACAGCCTCGTCGCCTGGGATTCACTGACTGGAGATCTCGGCGTGGCGGTCGAGTCGAAATTTCCGAATGTCGGCGGCATCGTGCCTTGGGGGCGGAGCGGGGTGGGCGCGGTGGCGACGCAGAGTCTGGGCAACACCGCCTACGGTGAGCAGGGCCTCGAGCTTATCGCGCAGGGTGCGAGCGCCGAGGAGGCGCTGCGCATCATCATGCGCACCGATACGATGCTGCAGGATCGACAGGTCGGCATGGTGGATGCCCGGGGGAACGCGGCCAGCTTCACCGGGACCCGGACCTTCGACTGGGCGGGCGGCAGGGTCGGTCGACCCGACGGACGCGGCAACATCCTCGGCGGCAAGGGCGACGTCATCGTCGGCCATGGTTACGCCGCGCAGGCGAACATCATGGTCTCGGACCAGACGGTCAGGAATCTGGCGGAGAGTTTCGAGCGCAGCAGCGGGTCGCTCGCCGATCGGCTGATGGCTGCCCTCAAGGCGGGACAGGCGGGCGGCGGCGATCGGCGGGGGATGCAGTCGGCGGCGCTCCTCGTGGTGCGGAAGAATGGCGGGTACCTCGGCGCCAACGACCGGTTCATTGACATCCGGGTCTACGACGCGCCCGATCCCATCGCGGAGCTGGAGCGACTTCTCTCGCTGCACAAGCTGCACTTCTTTCCGAGTGAACCGAGGGATCTCACCCCGATCACGCCCGAGCTGGTACGCCAGCTCGAACCGATCCTGCTGAGCGAACCCGCGGGTCAGCCGGAGAAGTGGCTGAAGGCGCCGCAGGGAAAGGTCAACGATACGTTCCTCGCGGCGCTGCGTGATTTCATGTACTGGGAGAACTACGATGTGAGGGTGCGGATGGATGGCAAGATCGACCGCGTCGTGCTGGACGACATCCTGAAGAAGCGCCACCGGTAAGCCGCGGAAATCCGCGCCTCACCTTCCTCTGACCGGAGCCATTCGCTTGGCAACCTCCTCCTCGACCGACACTGCCTTCTTCGGACACCCGCGTGGCCTGTCCACACTCTTCTTCACCGAGATGTGGGAGCGCTTCGCCTACTACGGCATGCGCGCGATCCTCATTCTCTTCATGACGGCCGCGGCCGCGGATGGCGGCCTGGGCTTCGACGTGAGGCGGGCGGGTGCCGTGTACGGGACCTATGTCGCATTGGTCTATCTGCTGTCGCTGCCCGGCGGGTGGGTGGCCGACAAGATTCTCGGCCTGCGGCAATCGGTGCTGGTGGGTGGCGTCCTGATTATGTGCGGCCAGCTCTGCCTGGCCATGCCGGGAGCGGTCCTGTTCTATCCCGGGCTCGCGTTCATCATCATGGGTACCGGCCTGCTGAAGCCGAATGTGAGTGCCATCGTGGGCGAACTCTATACCAAGGAGGACGTCCGTCGCGATGCCGGCTTCTCGATTTTCTACATGGGGATCAACCTGGGTGCCTTCATCGCGCCGCTGATCGTCGGCTGGCTGGCACAGAGCGATGCCTTCAAGGGAATCCTCGGTGGGCTCGGCCTGAATCCTTCGACCTCGTGGAACTGGGGCTTCGGCGTCGGGGCCATCGGAATGTTGTGCGGAGTGATTCAGTACGTGCTGGGCTGGAAGCATCTGGGCGAGGCGGGCAAGCATCCGAGCGTCGCTCAGAGCAGTCCCGAGGGTGCCAAGGCCAGAAAGCAACTGTGGATCGGGCTGGGGGCGATGCTCGGGACCGCCGCGCTGATCGGCGTGCTGGTACGGAACGGGACCCTGTCGGTCGAGACCGTGACCAACTCGTTCAGCTGGATCTATGCCGTCGTCGTCGTCCTGTTCTTCGTCGTGCTGTTCACGATGGGAGAGTGGACCCGCGACGAACGCAAACGGCTGACGGTCATTCTGGTGTTGTTCGTCGGTGCGGCGATATTCTGGTCGGCGTTCGAGCAGGCCGCTTCGACCCTGAACCTCTTCGCGCAGCAGAATACCGCCAATACCATCTTTGGATGGGCGTTCCCCGCGAGCTGGTTCCAGGCGGTGAATGCCCTGATGATCATCGCTCTCGCGCCGGTCTTCGCATGGATCTGGATTTCTCTCGGCAAGCGCGATCCCTCGAGCCCGGCCAAGTTCGCGGTCGGCCTGCTGTTCGTGGGATTGGGATTCGCCGTGATGATCGGGGCCGCCGCCGCAACCGCGGGGGGGCATCTGGTGAGCCCGATGTGGCTGGTCGTCACCTACCTCCTGCACACCGTTGGTGAGCTCTGTCTGAGCCCCGTCGGGCTGTCGTCGATGACGAGGCTCGCGCCGGACCGTGTGAAGGGGATGATGATGGGGGTCTGGTTCCTCGCGACCTCCGTCGGCAACCTGATCGCCGGGCGGGTCGCCGGTCTCTACGAGTCGTTTTCGCTGGTGCAGCTTTTCGGAGCCGTTACGGCCTTTGCCGTCGTCGCAAGCCTGATCATGTTCTCGCTGGTGAAGCCCATCCGCGAGATGCTCGCGCGCGACT
>JBDTTN010000093.1:0-8029 GCA_039930625.1 Gemmatimonadota bacterium
CGCTACATCCCCTACATCCAGACCAACTTCGTGGTCGGCATGGATGGCGACTCGGGAGATGAGCCGTTCGAGCTGACCAAGAAGTTCATCGACCTCTCCCCGGGCGCCTTCCCGGCGTATTCGCTGCTCTCCGCCTTCGGCCGGGCGGCACCGATGAACCTGGACTACCAGCGCGCCGGACGACTGCTGCCGTTCCCATTCCACTTCCTCAATAACAATCACGCGATGAACGTGAAGCCGCTCAACTACTCGTGGAAGAAGTTCTACGACCACGTGGTGGACGTGACGCGCTACTCGTTCTCGTGGAAGGCCATCGCCCGCCGCATTCCCGCGACGCCGACGACGATTCCGAAGTGGATGAACGTGATGCGCGCGATTTCATCGGAGGGCTTCGGCCGGATCAAGTACCACACCACGATCCGCAAGCTGCTCGATACCGACAAGAGCGTCCGCGACTACATGGAGGGCGAGACGACGGTGCTGCCGGAGTTCTACCTCAACCGGATCAAGACCGAACTCGGCTCGCTGTACAAGTGGCTCCCGGAGGGCGGCCTCGAGCACGACCCCAATGCCTATCTCAAGAGCACCACCGAGGCCGCGCCGCTGGTCAAGATGGTCGCCAAGACGACCGCGGGGACGCGGCGCGCGGAGCCGAAGCTCGCTCAACCGATACTGGAAACCGCACCGCCTCAGGCAGGCTGATCCGGGGCGACGCACACCGCGCCACGTGCAATGGGGGAGGGTCGTCGCTCGGCTGAGCGGTGACCCTCCCCCAGTTGTTTGCGGGCTTTGGATACCACCGGCGGAGTTCCGGTACCGGAGACTCCGATGGGGCCTGCTACCCTCCGCGCATGCGCTTCGTTGCCGAACGAATCCGTCCGCTCTATTTCGCCGAGCTCGCCGAGACCCTTAGGCGACTGGTGTTCGTGGGAGAGAGTGAAGGGTGGCTCTCGCCTGACGAGGCCCGGCTCCTCCGGCAGCTCGCCTTCCGCACAGGTGCGGAAACGAGAGTGAGGGCCAAGGACTGAGCCCGAGGGACTGAGCACTCGGCACGTGTTACGACTTCCCGTACACTCTGACTGTCGCACGGCCGCGCTTGAGTTCGCTGCGATACCAGAACTCGACCTTCCGGATGATCCGGGCCTTGCCCGGCAGATCGATGGTCCGGCTCCAGCTCCCTTCGCGGAACACGAATCGGGTCTCGGGGGAGAAGGTCTCACCGTCGCCGAAAGTGATCCGCACGTTGTACATCTCCAGATTGCCGCCTTCGACTTCCAGCTTGACGGCGGTGAACAACCCTTCGCGGGCGGTCACTCCGATCACGTCCTTCTCGGCCCGGAAGTTCACTCGGCGCGAGCCCAGGAGTTCCCAGTCGCCGCGCAGGGCGGCCGGGGCAAACTGGGGCTGCGCGGGAGCGCAGGCCGTCAGGAGCGCGATGGCGATTATGGCAAGCATGGTGATTTCCTCGTTTGGGTTCACCAGTGGGGACGCAGGTGTACCGAGGAAGTTAGGTGTGTGATCCAGCGCACACCGTGACCGGGTGCGCCGGAATTCCGAAACCGGCCCGCACCTGAGCAGGTCGCCGGAAAGACTGGCGCTCTCCTCCTAGTGAGCCGTCGCCCGCTCGATCAGGATCGAGGAGATGATCTGGGCAACGGGCACCCCGATCAGTGGCCCTGGCGCGTTCGCCGCGTCCACCGCCAGGATGCCTGCCACGCTGATTCCAGCGGAAGCGAGCAGCGAGAGCCAGTAGTTGCCATGACGGTGATTGGCGAGATGGATCGCCAGCGGCAGGAGGGTCGTTTCGCCGATCAGGGCACCGTAGGCGGCGCCTGCGAGCCCGCAGGAATCATCGCCGCAGATGTCATTCCCGCCGCCGAGCTGCCAGCCGAGGACGCCCCCGGCGAACGCTCCGACGGTGCCACCGCCGAGTCCCGCGAGCACCAGGCCCGCGGTGCTGGTGGAGCGCGCCGGCTGCGGGGATTGAGCGCCGTCGAGCGATGGCGCGCGCCACGAGCGCCATTCGGGAGCGCGGGTCTGTGCGGAGAGAGGGGCCGCGGCGGCGAGGAGAAACAGACCGCAGGTGCAAAGGCGAGGCATCGATGGTCTCCAGGTCTGTATGACTGCACGGTGCCCCATGCAACGCCGGGGGCTGGTCGCGGGTTCCAACGGCAAGGTAAGCGGGGGTACCGGATGGGGCGGGAACGCTGTCAGGTGGAACACATCGCTCGTCGTATCGTACCTTGAGTCACCTTACCTGTATCCCTTCGCCTGCAGCTGGAACAGCTCCGAGTACAGCCCGCCCATCGCCAACAGCGCATCGTGTGTCCCCTGTTGCAGCAGCTCACCGTCCTTGAGGACGAGGATGCGGTCCGCCATGCGTACGGTGCTGAATCGATGGCTGATGAGCACCGCCATCCTTCCCACGGTCAGCTCTGCGAAGCGCTGGAATACTTCGTACTCGGCACGCGCATCGAGGGCCGCGGTCGGCTCATCCAGAATGAGGATTTCGGAGTCCCGCAGATAGGCCCGGGCCAGCGCCACCTTCTGCCATTCACCGCCGGAGAGATCGACGCCACCCTCGAAGCGGCGGCCGAGCAACTGATCAAAGCCCCCCTTGAGCCGGGTCGCGACGGTGTCGGCGAGGCTGCGCTCGGCGGCGGCATGGATCGCCTGCGAATCATCCAGCTTCTCGATGTCTCCCACTGCGATGTTCTCGCGCAGGGTGAAGTCATAGCGGAAGAAGTCCTGGAAGATCACGCCGACGTGGCGGCGGAGACTTTCGACATCGTACTCCCGGAGGTCGCGGCCATCGAGCGAGATCCGCCCCTCGCTCGGGTCGTAGAGCCGGGCGAGCAGCTTGGCGATCGTGGTCTTGCCCGCCCCGTTCTCGCCGACCAGCGCGATCCGCTCTCCCGCCGCCAGCCGGAACGAGAGATGCCGCACCGCCCAGCGCTCCGAGCCGGGATAGTGGAAGCCCACATTCTCGAACACGAAACCCTCCTGGAACGGGGCCGGGACCGGCGGCGCGCCTGACGCGGACCTGATGCGAGGTTGGACCTCAAGAAAGGAGAACAGATCCTCCAGGTAGAGACTCTGCTCCACCAATTGAGATACCGAGAGCAGGGTGCGCTGAATCAGGTCTCGGCTCTGCCGGAAGGAAGCCGCGAGAAAAGTCAGCACGCCGATGGTGAACGGCCCCGCCGGCGACTGATGTCCGGTGACGGTGAGATAGATGATGGCGCCATAGGCGCCGTAATACCCCATGGTGCCGACCAGGGCGAGCAGTGAGGCGACCACGGTGCGCCGGATGGAGAGCGCCTTGTTCTCCTCGTAGAACTCGGTCGAGAGCCGGGCGTAGCGTCCGACCAGGAAGCGAGCAAGCCCGAAAAGTTTGATCTCCTTGGCGGAGATGTCGCTCGCGCCGATGTAGCGGAGGTAATCGAGCTGTCGCCGCTCCTCGGTCCACGAAAAGAGCAGCGAGTAGGCGAGCGCCGCGAACCGGGTCTCACCGAGAAACGACGGAATCACTGCGAGCGCGAGCAGCACCAGCAGCCATGGCACGTACAGCGTGAGCGCTACGGCAAGCGTGATCAGAGTGGCCAGATCCTGCACCGAGGCAAGGAGTCCGGTCACCAGCCCGATGCGCCCTACAGTCTGTCGCCGCGCCCGCTCCAGCTTGTCGTAGATCTCGGAGTTCTCAAGCTGCTCAAGATCGAGGTTGGCGGCGTGTTCCATCAGCTCGACGCTGGTGCGATTGGCGACCAGATCGCCCAGCAGCGACTCTACCAGTGCGGAGGCGCGAGCGAGGATTTCCCCGAGGACGGCGAGACCGAATTCCGCCGCCACGAGGACCGCGAGCCCCTCGAACGGATGAGCCGTATTGCCGCCCGCTGCGCCGCCTGGGTGGCCAACTGCGGCAACCACCGTATCGATGATCAGCTTCCCCACCCATAGCACGCCGACGGGCAGCAGGGCCCGGAGGCCTCGGAGTGTCACCATCGCCGCGCTGTATCCGGGATGCGTCTCCCAGACCAGCCGCAACAGCCTCGGCAGGTGCCGAGTTGCGCGGAGCCGCTCCCGCCAGGTGGGCGGGGTCTCGAGCGGCTTCAGTGCGCGGCGCGGTGGGCGGCCGGGGGGGTGGGTCATCTCCGCAAGGTAAGGGGTCTGAGACTGGCGCCGCGGAAATAGGGAAAAGGCGTGAACTGCGGGGAAAGGGGAAAGGAGAATCCACGTCCACAGCACCTCGCCCAGGAACAGCGGGTCAGGTCAACGACGCATGAAGGGCGCTCCCTCCGGGGTCGGCAAAGCTTCAAACGCACAGCCCGGGGAACCGCTCGTCCACCCGATACCTTGACATCCGACAACAGGAGGCCACATTCCGTTGTCGAATGTCATAGTATCAGGAGATCAATGCATGCCAAAGAATGCCGACCTCCTCCAGGGAACCCTCGACCTGCTGGTGCTCAAGGCCCTGCTCCTGGGGCCACTGCACGGCTGGGCGATCTCCAAGCGCTTGCGCGCCCTCTCGAGCGAGGTTCTCAATGTGGGACAGGGGAGTCTCTACCCCGCCCTCTACCGGCTCGAAGACGAGGAATGGGTGAGCGCCGAGTGGGGCACGAGTCCAGAGGGGCGCCGCGCGAAGATCTATACCATCACACCGCTGGGCCGAAAGCAGCTCGCGGCCGAACGCTCCGCCTGGCGCCTCTTCTCCGCTGCGGTCGACCAGGTCCTGCACGCCAGCTGAAGGAGGCGCCATGCCGATGTTCCGTGCACGATTCATCCGGCGCGTCCGCGCGCTCTTCCAGGCCGAGGCCATCGATCGCGAGCTGAGCGACGAGATTCGGCTGCACGTCGAGCTGGAAGCAGATGAGTTGATGCGTACCGAGCGTCTCACGCCAGCCGAAGCGAGGCGGCGGGCACTCGTCGCCTTTGGCGGCGTCGAGCGCTATCGCGAGGCACACCGTGACGTGCGCGGCGTCCGCTGGGTCGAGCAACGGACCCAGGATATTCGCTACGCCGTCCGCGGACTGCGGAATCGACCCGGTTTCACCCTCGCCGTGGTGTTGACGCTGGCCCTCGGCATCGGCGCCAACGCGGCGATGTTCTCGATTGTCGACCGACTGCTCTTCCGTGCCCCGCCGATGATGCGCAATCCGGCACTGATGCATCGGGTCGTGCTGTCGACCAGCTACCGCGGCACGGTCAACCACGACATCTACCTGCCGTACGCCCGCTTTGTCGACCTCACGCGTGACACGCACTCGTTCAGCCGGACGGCGTTGTTCACCGAGGACCAGCTTGTCGTGGGACCGGCCGACAATCCGCGGCAAATGATGGTCGGCGCCGTGACGTCGGGATTCTTCGGCTTCTTCGATGCCCAGCCGGTGCTGGGACGTTACTTCACCGCCGCCGAGGATGCGCCGCCACAAGGCGCCCCGGTGGCCGTGCTCAGTTACGCATTCTGGGAGACGAGCTACGGCGCGCGCGCCGACGTCATCGGCCAGCATCTGCAGATTCACGCCACCGTGTATACCGTCATCGGCGTGGCGCCGAAGGGATTCGCCGGCCTGTGGCCCGACGCGCCCCCGGTGGCCTACGTCCCGGCGAGCACGAGAGCAGCAGAGGGGTACCCCGATCCGAAGGGCGAGCCGTGGTGGACGACCTACCATTGGACCTGGGCACAGAGCATCGTCGAGCGCAAACCCGGCGTCACTGTTGCGCAGGCCAACGCGGACCTGTCGCAGGCGTATGCCCGGAGCTACCAGGCTGAACTGACCTCGAGTCCCGGGCGGCAGCCCATTACGCTGGCGCAACCCCATGCAACTGTGGCGTCGATTCTCAGTGGTCGCGGTCCGGCCGAGTCGGAGCTCGCCAAGGTCGCGACGTGGCTCGGCGGCGTGGCGTTCATCGTCTGGCTGATCGCCTGCGCCAATGTCGCCAACCTGCTGCTGGCGCGGGCTCTCCAACGACGCCGCGAGATCGCCGTGCGCCAGGCACTGGGCGCGTCGCGCGGCCGGCTGGCAGCCCAACTCCTCACCGAAAGCACCCTCCTGGCGTTGCTGGGCGGACTGGCCGGGGTCGCGATCGCCCAATGGGGCGGTGCGCTGCTCCGAACCCGGTTCCTGTCCGAGACCACGACCGCGTCGGTCGTCAGCGATCCGCGCACACTGATCTATGCCGGCGTCGCGGCACTCGTCGCGGGGCTGCTGACCGGACTCGCGCCGCTGTGGCAGACCCGTCGCATGAACCTCACCTCGGACCTCAAGTCGGGCACCCGCGAAGGCGGCTTCCGGCGTTCGCATGTCCGGTCAGGATTGCTGATCCTCCAGGGCACGCTGTCAGTCGTGCTGCTCGTTGGCGCGGGATTGTTCGTGCGCTCGCTGAGTCACGTCAAGGCGGTGCCACTCGGGTTCGAGCCCGAACAGGTGCTCCTCGTCGACAGGAACGAGCGGGGCACCAGCCTCGACAGTACGCACAGCCAGGCGCTCCTGGAACGGTTGCATGCAGCGGCCACGAACATCCCCGGCGTTATCAGCGCGTCGCGGCAACTGACGATGCCGTTCGGGAACGGCCAGATCGCGGGACTCACTGTGCCGGGGGTCGATTCAGTAGACAAGCTCGGCAAGTTCTGGCTCAACGCCGTGTCGCCGAGTTACTTCGCGACGATGGGGACGCGCATCCTTCAGGGGCGCGGTATCGAGGCGCAAGACGCCGCCGGCGCGCCAGGTGCGATGGTCGTGAGCCAGGCAATGGCGAAAGCGCTGTGGCCTCACGCAAACGCCATCGGGCAATGCGTTCACAACGGCAGCGAAAGGCGGCCCTGCATGTACGTCGTCGGCGTCGCCGAGAATATCAAGGCCGGTCAGTTCGGCGATGATCCCGGTCTCTACTTCTATCTCTCCGCGGCCCAATTCAGCTCCGACCAGGGCGGCCTGCTCGTGCGCGTGCACGGCGACCCCGATGCGATGAAGGAAACGGTGCGGAAGGCGTTGCAGCCGCTGATGCCGGGAGCGGCGTACGTCACGGTGACGCCGGTGCGCGACATCATCGGTGAACAGACACAGCAGTGGCAGCTCGGCGCGTTGATGTTCGTGATCTTTGGTGTTCTGGCGCTGGTGCTCGCCGCCATCGGCCTCTACAGCGTCATCGCGTTCAACGTGGGACAGCGGCTGCACGAGCTGGGTGTGCGCGTGGCTCTGGGCGCCACCGGGAGCGACGTCGTGCGGCACGTCGTGACCGGTGGCTTGCAGCTCGCCATCGTCGGCGTGGTCTGCGGCGTGGGGCTGGCCCTTGGGTTAGGCCACTGGGTGCAGCCGCTGCTGTTTCAGGAGTCGTCCAGCGATCCGATCATCTTCCTGCTGGTGGCGGCGGTGCTGCTGGTGGTGGCCGCACTGGCGAGCTTCATCCCGGCGCGCCGGGCAGCGAACGTCGATCCGATGCGGGCGCTGCGGGAGGAGTAAGACCGCTGATCCATCCGGGGGCCAACGGTGCAAGTCCTGCCTCAGACTTGTCGGCCGCAAAAGCGACCGTGCAAAATACCAAGCGTCCAGGGTGTGTTGGCCCGAGCCATCGCGTTGAGGATCGTGAGCAGCTTCCGGGAACAGGCCACCAGCGCGACCTTCTTCGGTTTCCCGGACGCAACGAGCCGCTGGTAGAAAAGGCGGAGGATGGGATGGTAGTGCGTCGCCCCCATCGCGGAGAGGAACCACACCGTCCGGACACTGGCCCGTCCCCTCCCCCAGACCATGCGCTTGCCGCGCCACGTGCCCGAATCGCGATTGAGTGGGGCGAGGCCGACGAGGGCCGCGATCTGCTTCCGGTTGAGGGTGCCGAGCTCCGGCAGCTCGGCAATCAGGGTGAGCGCGGTGACCGCCCCGACGCCTGGCGCGGATTGGTAGAGCGCATCTTTCACGCGCCACACGGGACTGGTCTTGATGACCTCGTGCAGGTCTTCATCGAGACTCCCCAGGCGTTTCTGCAGCCAGGCAATGTGGGTCCGGACATCACCCGCCACCGCGGCCTCGGC
>JBDTTN010000094.1:0-8016 GCA_039930625.1 Gemmatimonadota bacterium
GGGGTGGGGCTCGATGTCGTCGCAAGCTCGATCCGGACCCTCGGCGGCCACGTGTCGGTGGCAAGCGAGCCGGGCCGCGGCACCACCTTCACTCTTCGGCTGCCGCTCACCGTCGCGGTGCTGCGGGCGATGCTCGTCGACATCGACGGAGAGCGCTATGCCCTCCCGCTGGCGGATGTGGCGGAGACCGTACGGGTGTCCGGCCAGACGATCCACCAGGTGGGCCGGCAGGGGTTGCTCACCTGGCGCGGCGAAGTGATCCCCGTTATGGACGGCGGTTCTGCGTTAGGCGGCCTGCCCAGCGATGCTCGGCGGTACTGCGTGATCCTCCGCTCCTCCGCGCGGCATCGCGGCCTGCTGGTGGACAATCTGCTCGGCCATCACGAGGTGGTGGTGAAGGCGCTCGATCCCGCGCTGGGCCGGCCCGCCGCCGTCGCGGCGGCCACCATCCTGGGCGATGGTCGCGTCGCCTGCATCCTCGACACCGGCCGCCTGGGTGAGGGGTCGATCGAACCCGCCGCGCGCGCCAGGGGAGCGGCCTGATGATCGGCGACGATATCCTCGCCTTTGCCGACCAGCTCGGCACCGCGGCCACCGCCCCTGTGGCCGAGGAGCGCGAGTTGCACCTGGTGGTATTCCGGCTGGACCGGGAGGAGTACGCGGTGCCGATCGCCTCGGTGCGCGAGGTGGTCCGCGTCAGCGATGTCACTCGGGTGCCGCATGCCCCCGCCCACATCCGCGGGGTGATGAATCTCCGGGGCAGGATCCTGCCGGTCGTCGAAATCCGGAGCCGGCTCGGCCTCGAACCGGCGGAGTTGACCCAGGCCTCACGCGTGGTGGTCGCGGACGTCGACCGCCGCGTTGTGGGGCTGCTGGTGGACGCCGTCGGCCAGGTCACTCGCGTCAAGGAGAGTGCCGTCTCCGCCCCGCCTGACGAAGTCCGTGCCGCTGGCGCCGAGGCGGTCACCGGCGTGGCCCGGGTGGGCCAGCGCCTGCTCATTTTACTCGATCTTGCCCGTATGCTCCGGGCCGATGGCCCCGACACCTTTCCCCAGACGGCCCCATGAGTGACATGCTGCTGCAGACGATCCGCGACTGGAACATCCGGCGCAAAATCCTGACGGGCTTCGGCGCGGTCCTGCTGGTGACCGCGGGCCTCGGCGGCTACGCCTTCCGGGCGATGGACCTGATCCATAAGGCCGCCGGCGACACCGCCGTGGCGGAGCAGCTCTATCAGGACTCCCGCACGATGATCGGCCTGCTGCTGGTCGCGGCGATTCTGGTCGGCGTCACGATGGCAATCTTCCTCGCATCGCTCATCGCCGATCCGCTCACCCGATTGGGGATGGCTGCCGAGGCCGTGAGCAAGGGAGACCTGACGGTGGAGATCAAGAGCCGTTCGCGGGACGAGATCGGCTGGCTCGAGCACATCATGCGGCAGATGGTGAAGAGTCTGCACGGAATGGTCGGCCAGATCACGACGACCAGCCGGGCCGTCGCCACCAGCGCCGAAGAGATCTCCGCCTCCACCACCCAGATGGCCAAGGGCGCGGAGGCGCAGTCGAGTTCCTCCGAGGAGACCAGTTCGACGATGGTGGAGATGGCCGCGCAGATGCAGGCGCTGGCGAAGAACGCCGAGGCGCTGGCGGCGAACGTGGACCAGACCAGCTCTTCGATTCAGCAGATGAGTACGGTGCTGACCCAGACGGCCCAGCACGGCGAGACCCTAATGACCTCCGTGGACTCGGTGACCGGCACCATCACCGAGATGATCGAGACGGTAGGCTCGATCGCCAGCCGGGTGCACCAGGTGGACGAGGTGTCGCGGCGCTCGGTCTCCGACGCCCGGAGCGGCGGAGAGCGGTTGCACAACTCGATCTCCGCCATCGGCGAGCGGTCGCAGGAGATCGGCAAGATCGTTCGGGTGATCGAGGACATCGCCGACCAAACCAATCTGCTGGCGCTCAACGCGACCATCGAGGCGGCCCGCGCCGGTGACGCCGGCAAGGGATTCGCCGTCGTCGCGGATGAGGTGCGCCGCCTGGCGGAGCGCTCGGTGCAGGCCACCCAGGAGATCGCCGAGGTGATCGAAACGGTCCAGAAGGAGACTCGAGGAGCCGTGGGCCTGATGGAGCAGGTGCTCGCGGGGATCGTCGGCTCGGTGGATCAGACCAGCAAGCTGGTGACCGAGGCGGCTCATGCGACCGAGGAGCAGGCGACCGGCGCGCGCCAGCTGCTCAACATGACCTCCGGGATGTCGGCGCTGGCGCGGCAGATCGGCAACTCGGTGAAGGAGAACGCCGCCGGAGCGCGGGAGATCACCCAGGCGGCCGAGAAGATGAACCGGCTCACCCACCAGATGTCGGAGGCGGTGGCCGAGCAGAAGCGCGGCGGCGACATGATCGTGAAGGCGATCGAGTCGATCGCCTCGGTGTCGCGCCAGAACCTGGTTGCCGTCGAGCAGATCAGCGGCGCATCGCGCGGACTTGCCAGCGAGTCGGAGTCGCTGCGCCAGCAGGTCGAGACCTTCCGGACCTGACGTGACCCGCACCCCGACCTTTCTCGCCGCGCGGCTCGCCGCGCTGGACCGGCCGGAGGATCAGCCGCTCCGCGACGAGCTCATCCTCGATGCGCTCAACGACGGCTCCCCCGCCGTGCGCGAGGTTGCCGTGGCGTGGGCGGCGCGCTGCATTGAGCCCGCCACCCTGCTCCCCCGCATGGCCGATGAGGCCAATTCCGTGCTGCGGAATGCCGCGCTCGCCGCGCTGGAGCGGCAGGGGCCGTTCGCGGTCGAGGCCGTCGGCAGGATGACCGCGGACCCCGATGCGGACATGGCGATGTTCGCCTGCCAGGTGTTAGGCGGCATCGGCAGCGCCGGTGCAGCCCCGGCGCTGCTGGTGGCGCTCGGCAGGCCGGAGGTGAACGTGGTCCAGGCGGCGATTGAAGCGCTGGGGCGGCTCCGCGCGGCGGAGGCGGTCCCGGCGCTGATCGAGTTGCTCGGACGGGAACCGTGGCTGCAGCTCGCCGCCGCCGACGCCCTCGGCACCATCGGGGATCGCGCGGCGATCGCTCCCCTGCTCAGCCTCGTGCCGGACAGCTTCGTGGCGCTGCCCGCCCTCGACTCGATTCGCCGTATCGGAGATCCGGAGGCGCTTCCCACCCTTCTCCCGCTGCTGCTTGACCCGTCACGCGCCGAGCTGCGCCTCGGCCTGACCCGGGCCATCGGAGGAATCCTGCCCACGGCCGCGCCATCCGCCTCGCTCCAGGCGGCCGGCCGGACGATCGAGACGGATCATGGGCCGAACTCCCTCTGGCGCTTCCTGGCCGACCGCCTGACTGGCGCCGAGGAAGAACCGGACACCAGCGCCGATCCCGCCAGCGACGATCGCGTCATGCCCCGCGGCGGCGGGGTGACCGCGCGTGCGGCCGGCTGCGTCGTGCTCGGCCTCGGGGTCGAGAGCCTGATGTCGCTGGTGGTCCGCCAGGCAGCCGATCCGGACTGGGCGGCCTGGATCGCCTCGGTGGCACGGCGCTTCAAGGTTCCTGGAGCCGGCATGGCACGGGCACTGACGGAACATCCCGATCCGGAGGTGCGGGCCGGCGCGCTGCGGATAATTCCGCTGGAGGCGATCGGTGTGGATCGGCTCATCGTGCTGGCCGCGGATGGCGAGGGCGTCGTGCGGCTGGCGGCGCTCGGGGCGCTCGGCCTGCTGCAGGACGGTGCGGCCGCGACCACGCTGGCGACTCGACTGACGACCGGCGCTGCCGCAGAGCGGCTCGCGGCGGCGCACGCGCTGGCGCAACTGCCGGAGTCGGCGCTGACAGGGGCACTGGCTCCGTGGCTGCCCGAGGGCACCCCAGAGGAAGCGGTGAGCGCCGCCCTGCTGGTTCTCCGGGAGCGTCGGCTGCCTGACTGGGACGAACGGGTGCTTCGGCTGGCCGGCGCCGGAATGGGACCGTTGCGCCGCGCCGCGCTCAGAGCCGCCGCCCAGATTCCCGGCCCCGCCGCCGAGGTCGTGATGCTCCGCGCGCTGGCCGATCGGGAGCAGGCGGTCCAGGTGGAAGCGCTGGAACTGCTGGCGGCCCACGCCGGCGACCGGGCGCTGCGGACCCTGGTGGCGCTGCTCGCGGTCGCCGATTCGCTGCGCTACCACGTGATCCGTGCGCTGGGCCGGATCGGCTCGCCCGACGCTGCGTCAGCCCTCGAGGCCCTCTTCCCCTCGGCACCGTTGCACGAACAGCTGGAAGTTCTGGCGGCGCTGGAGCGGCTGGGCAATTCGCGCTCGCGCGGCCTCATGGTGGAATGCCTGCATCATTCGAATCCCGAGATCCGGCGCGCCGCCGCCCAGGGCCTCGCGACGCTCGCGACTGCGGAGGATCTCGACGAACTGCACCGGCTGGCCACGAGCACCGACTGGGCGCTGCGCACCGAAGCGGCCCGCGCCTTCGGCAGGCTCGGGCTCCCGGAGGCACGGCCCTGCTTGCTGGATCTGGTGCGCGATCTAGAGCCGGTCGTGGCCCGCACTGCGCGCGCCGCCCTCGGCAGCTGGCCATGATCGATGCCACCATCGCCGAGTGGAAGCTGCTGACCGATCTCCTGGAGGAACGCTTCGGACTGAACTTCACCGGAGCCCGCCAGGAGCTGCTGGAGGGTCGCCTGCGTCCTCGGCTGGAGGCGCTGCACCTCGACAGTCTCCGGGCCTACTATCACTTCCTCCGCGCCCATCCCGCCCGTGAAGAGGAGTTCACCGAGCTCTCCCGCCGGCTCACCAACAACGAGACCTACTTCTTCCGCGAGTCCGTGCACTTCGACGCGATCGTGCAGCGGATCGTGCCGGAACTCGGAGCGGAGCTGCGCACCCGACCGCTCCGGCTCCTCTCCGCGGCCTGTTCCTCCGGGGAGGAGCCGTACAGCCTGGCCATCCGCCTGACGGACGCGGGGCTCGAGCTGTCGGGTATCCACTGGGAGATCGATGCCTGCGACCTCAGCCCGGCGCGACTGCAGGCGGCTCGGGAGGCGTCCTACGACGGCATGTCCTTCCGCGCCACCGACGACGCGACCCGGGAACGCTGCTTCCGGCCGCTCAATGGCAAGTGGCAATTGAAGGAGCGTTACCGCAAAGGCGTACGCCTCTTCCACGCCAACCTGGCCGTGCCGGATTGCGGCGCCGGCTGGGGCCACTACGACGTCGTCCTCTGTCGCAACATGCTCATCTACTTCTCGGACCAGGCCTTCGACCGGCTGATCGGACGGTTCGCTCAGCTTGTCAGGCCGGGCGGCTACCTCTTTCTCGGGCACGCCGAGTCGCTGTTCGATCGCTCGAGCGAGTTTGAGAGCATCTCCTTCCCCGAGACGATGGCCTACCGTCGCTGCGGGTCGATCGCATGATCAAGGTCTTCGTGGTGGACGACTCACCCTTCGTGCGCAAGGCGCTCCGCAGGGTGTTGAGTGCCGATCCGGAGATCACTGTCGTCGGTGAGGCCGCGACCGGCGCGGAGGCGGTGGTCCGCATTCCGGAGGTGGAGCCGGATGTGGTCACTCTCGATATCGAGATGCAGGGCCTGAATGGATTGCAGGTGCTGCGGCAACTGCTCGCGTGGCGGCCCGGGCTCCGGATCATCATGCTCTCGGCCCACACCCAGGCGGGGGCCGAAGCGACGGTCGAAGCGCTGGCACTCGGCGCGGCTGATTTCATCGACAAGCAGACGATCAACCTCATGGACCTGGAGCGACTGGGCCGGGAGATGGGGGAGCGGATCCGCGCACTCAGCCACCAGCCGGAGCGGCCGCGCGCGCCGGAGCCGCCCCGGGCAGAAGGGCTGCCGGAACTCACCGGCCACGAGCTCTGCGTCATGGGGGCTTCGACGGGGGGTCCAGCGGCTCTGCAGCGGATCCTCGAACAATTGCCGGGAGACTTCCCGCTCCCGATTGCCATTGTGCAGCACATGCCGCCGGGCTTCACCCGGCCGTTCGCCAACCGGTTGAACGGACTCTGCCGGCTGGAGGTCACCGAGGCGGCGGAAGGCGATCAGCTCCGTCCGGGCCGGGTACTCATCGCGCCGGCGGGGATGCATCTCACCCTCAACCGCAAGCTCATGGTAGCGCTCACCGCCGAGCCACTGGGCAGCCGGCATATGCCGAGCATTGACGTACTCTTCCGCTCGGCGGATCGGGCGAGGCCGGGCAAGGTGCTCGGTGTCCTGCTCACGGGAATGGGGGACGATGGCGCGGAAGGGTTGAGCCTGATCCGGGCGCACGGCGGCGTCACCATCGCGGAGAGCGAGTCGAGCTGCGCCGTCTATGGAATGCCCCGTGCCGCTATGGAGCGCGGGGCCGCGACCTGCCAGTTGCCGCTGACGGAGATCGCGGCGGCGCTGGCGGGGGTCACGACGGTAGAACGGTGAACGGGGGAACGGGAACTGCCCTCAACTTCTGTCATTGCGAGGAGGCCGCAGATGCGGCCGACGAAGCAACCTTTGGTGGCGTGACTCCGTCATGCGCCGTTGCTGTTTCTGCACCATCCACGGAGCCAGGACCGAGACTGCATTGCGGATCGCGGACAACTTCTCGGCCCCCTACCTCACCGCTTGAACGCCAGCAGCAGCACGCCGGACGTCACCAGCCCCACCGCCACCCAATCTCGCAGACTCGGCCGCTCCCCCAGGAAGATCGTGGCGAAGACCACCACCAGCACGACGCTCAGCTTGTCGATCGGCGCCACCTTGGACGCGTCGCCCACCTTGAGCGCGCGAAAGTAGCAGAGCCACGAGGCCCCGGTGGCCAGGCCGGAGAGGGTGAGAAAGGCGAGCGACCGCGTCGGCAGTGTCGTCGGATCCCGCCACTTGCCCAGCGCCACCACCATGCCGGTGAGCACCACCGCGATGATCCCGGTGCGGAGCAGTGTGGCGTAGTCGGAGTCGATCCCCTCGAGTCCGATCTTCGCGAAGATCGCCGTCAGCGCGGCAAAGGCGGCGGAGAGGAGCGCCCAGGCGATCCAGTTCTGGAGGGCAGGCATGCGGTGCCTCAGTGGGATGAGCGGGAGGACGGGCCGACGTTGCGTCGCCCGCTGCGCCAGTTGGTGGCATACGGCAGCACGAACAGGTACAGCCCGGTGAACAGAAGCACGGCAAGCGGAACCAGCGGCGCGTAGGTCACCCAGGGCGAAGGCATCGCCCCCCCGCTCCGTGTCAGGGCGACGAAGTTGGCGATGACGGTCACCGTGAAGGCAATGGACAGCCAGCGGTAGATCTGCCGAATCCCACTGTTCCAGTTCACCGGGGCCTCCTCTGAAGCCGAGCCCGAAGCGCATCCAGTGTCCGGATGCCGCCCAATCGCCCAATCGCCCCATCGCCCCATCGCCCCATCGCCCCATCGCCCCATCGCCCCATCGCCCCATCGCCTAATCGCCTAATCGCCCAATCGCCCAATCGCCCGATCGCCCTGAGCGTCTCACCAACTGGGGAGCATTCCAATATCGCACGAGATACCATGACACAGTGAGCCACCTAACGGGCGCGCATAAGCTGCCGGCCGAGGCTAGCACGGCAAACCCCACGCGGGCACCGTCTGCCGGTGCGTGGGCGGCACAAGGGGACGGCCGCGCCCCGTCAGCTTCACGCGGTGGTTGGATGGCAGCTTGACGGCGGCGGCGCGGATCAGGGCGATGGCGGCGAGACCATTTGCGCCATCACCGTGGCTGGCAAG
This sequence comes from Gemmatimonadota bacterium, assembly GCA_039930625.1. Taxonomy (GTDB): domain Bacteria; phylum Gemmatimonadota; class Gemmatimonadetes; order Gemmatimonadales; family GWC2-71-9; genus JADJOM01. The sequence continues at coordinate 7,706 of JBDTTN010000094.1, forward strand.
ACGACGAGCTCGCCTCGCATCATGGGGAGGTGGCTTGGCACGCTGCAGATGAAGGTGAGCACGCCAGGGCTGCGTGCGACATAGGTGGCTCGGGTTATCGTCTGCTCCGGAAGCGCGACGGAAAAGGTCGAGAGGACGAACGAATGAATATCATCCTCCGGATTGTAGAAGGTGAAGTGAAGGGTGTCGCCTTCACCGACGGTGAAGTGATTGGGCGCAAAGGCGTACACTTCCTTGCCGTCCAGGATCCCGCCAGGGTCCATATCTGGCGCCAGGAACGGGAGCTCGTGTCGCATTTCCTTCACGAGCAG
>JBDTTN010000095.1:0-7874 GCA_039930625.1 Gemmatimonadota bacterium
TGTTCTTGTCGATGATGAACGGCGAGAGGTTGAGGCAGTCGTCCAGCTTGTCCTCGTCCCTTGCGAGCACGATCGACTGGCTGTTGCTCAGCCGCGCCTTGCGGCGGTGCGCCACATCCTGGTAGAGGCCCAGGGCACTGCTGTCCGCGGCGTTGAGCGGGCCCAGGTCCAGGTCGTAGGCCACCGCCTCGAAGCGGGTCGCCTGGACCGCGATATTGCGCACCGTCAGCATGCGATAGCTGGCGAGAAAGGCCGCCGCCCGCAGCACCACCGAAAGCGCCTGCTCCGCCGTGAGGCAGCGCTGCTCCAGATCGCTGGCGGGTGGGCTGGTCGCCAGCTCGGTACGGAGCTGCTCCAGATAGGCATGGGCCTTCTGCAGCGGCCCGGTCGGGTCATCCCACGCCTGTGCCACCCGTTCATACTCGGCGACGTACGGCGCCACGCCCTGGTCGTGAAAGATCCGGTACAGGTCGACCGTCTTCGCCAGGAAGTCGAAACCGGCAAAGGTGCGGGCGTCCAGCGTCAGGCCGGCGCTGAACGGCTGCGGCAGCTTGAGCCGCTTCAACCGGCTCTGCTCCCAGAGATTGGAGAGCAGGATGTAGTAGAGCAGCTGACCGGTGCGCACGTAGGCGCTGACCAGATTCTCGAGGCGCTCGACGCCGGGACTGTCCTGCTGACGCAACAGCCGGATCTGCGAGCCGAGCGGCCAGGGAAGGTTCCGGACGATGAGTTCCGGGTACTCGCGCGAATCGCGCTTGACCGACTCGCCGCCGCGCACCTCCATCATCTGGGCGTAGATGTCCGGGTTGTAGCGGGCCATCTCGTCCAGCACCAGCATCACGTAGCGATTGGCGGCGAAGCTGCTCCCGATGTACTGGATCATGTCCTGCGGCAGCCCGACAGCCCGGTAGTACGGCAGCTTCCAGTTCAGCACCTCGTCCTGGTACTGCTCCTGGATATAGAGCCCCCACGGAATGGTGTCGCCGGCAGCCGGCGCCTCCCCCATGTCGACGCCACGGAGTTTGACCACACCGAACTCTTTGACATCGCCGTACTTGGTCTGCAGAAAAGCCTGGGCCAGCGCAAAGGCCTGAGCGATGGTCCGCCGATTGGCCAGCGCCTGGTAGAATCGCGCGGCGAACTCCGAGGCCTTGTCGTCGCGGATCGGGACCGAGGTGGCGATGACCGCCTTCACTCCCGCGGCCAGAAGCTTTTCTACCTGCGGGCGCGTGGCGCAGCCGTTGAGGAAGACCAGCTTGAGGTTCTTCTGCTCTCCCAGCAGCCCGGCGATTCCTCCCGCGTGCGCCGCCCCGCCTTCCATGCGAAGCGTCATCCCGTCGGCGTGGCCGCCGTAGTGAAAGACCGCCACCTGGTCCTTGAAGGAATCCAGGGCCTCGAAGAGCTCATCCACATCCGCGCTCTCCTCCCGGTGGACCTTGACGAAGTCCTGCCGGTCGAGGTCCCGCAGCGCGGAGAACACTCCCTTGCTCTCGGCCTTGAGCAGGTCGAGGTGTGCGTCCGCATCGTTGGCGAACGCGAGGAACAGGACGGGAGTGCTCATCAGGGTGCGCTCACCGCGGCATCGTGCGGCGCGCCTTCGCCAGAAGGCCACTCCGAACAGGTGCGCCGATAGGGCGCCTCGCGGCCGAGATGCTCGTTCCATTCGGCGAGCGTGAGGTTCCGGCCCGCGGTGGCACAGCCTCGGCGGAGCAGCGATGGCAGCGAGAAGTCCCACAGGACGACCGTGCCGTCCGCGTTGGCCGAGGCGAGGGTCTGTCCGTCGGAGCTGAAGGCGACGCTCTGCACCTCACGGCTGTGCCCTGTGAGCGGTGCGCCGCGCGGCATCGGCGGTCGGCGGGAGAGGTCCCACAACATGACCGTGCTGTCCGCGCTCGCCGAGGCAAGCAGCTGGCCGTCAGGACTGAACGCCACACTCTGCACTTCCTGAGTATGCCGCCGCAGCGGATCGCCGAGTGGCTGCCCGCGCGTCACATCCCACAGGATGACCGTGCCGTCGGCGTTGGCCGAAGCGAGAGTCTGCCCGTCGGGACTGAACGCCACGCTCCACACGAGGTCGGCGTGTCCGACCAGAGCCGCGCCGCGCCTGACGCGCCCTGCGACATCCCACAGGATGATCGTCCCGTCGGCGCTCGAGGATGCCAGTGTCTTGTTGTCGGGACTGAACGCCACGCTCAGCACTTCGCCGGTGTGGCCGCGGAGCGGAGCACCACGCGGCTTGGGCTCCTGACCCAAGACATCCCACAGTATCACCGTGCTGTCCGCGCTTCCGGAGGCGAGCGTCTGGCCGTCGGGGCTGAAGGCAACGCTAAAGACGGCGCCGGTGTGCGCGCGCAGCGGCGCGCCGCGCGCAGCGTGGCTCGCGACATCCCACACGATGACCGTGCTGTCCCCGCTCCCCGAAGCGAGCGTGCGCCCGTCAGGGCTGAAGGCAACGCTTACCACGGGCCCGGTGTGCCCGCGCAGGGTGTCGCGCGCCTGTCGGTGAGCGACGTCCCAGAGCATGACCGTGCGGTCGGCACTGGCCGAAGCGAGCGTCCTGCCGTCGGGGCTGAAGGCGACACTCAACGCCTGGCTGGTATGCCCGGCGAGGGGTTCGCCCAGCCGGCTTTCGACGTCCCACAGAATGACCGTCCCGTCGTCGCTCGCAGAGGCGAGGGTCTGACTGTCCGGGCCGAATGCGACACTCCAGACCTCACCAGTGTGTCCGCGCAGCGGCGCGCCACGCGGCTTGGGCCTGTCACCGGCGAGGTCCCACAGGATCACAGTCTTGTCGTTGCTCGCCGAGGCGAGCGTCTTGCCGTCGGGGCTGAACGCCACGCTGAAGACGTAGCTGTTGTGTCCGCGCAGCGGCGCGCCGCGTGCCGCTCGGCGCGCGACGTCCCACAGGATGATCGTGCCGTCCTCGCTCCCCGAGGCGAGCGACCCGCCGTCGGGGCTGAAGGCGACGCTGTTGACTATTCCGGTGTGGCCGCGGAGCGGCACACCACGCGGCGCCTGACTGGCGACGTCCCACAGGATGACGGTGCCGTCTTCGCTCCCCGAGGCAAGCGAGCGGCCATCGGGACTGAAGGCGACGCTGTTGATGTAGCTCCTGGTTCCGCGCCGGAGGGAGCCGAGTGAAGTGCCGCGTGCGGCATCCCACAGGATGATCACGCCATCTCCTCCCGCCGAGGCGAGGGTCCGGCCATCGGGACTGAAGGCGACGCTCTGGACCTCGTCAGCGTGTCCGCGCAGCGGTGTGCCACGCGGCAGCTGGGTCGCGACGTCCCACAGGATGGCGGTGCTGTCCCCGCTGGCGGAAGCGAGGGTGCGTCCGTCGGGACTGAATGCGACGCTGAGTACCGTGCCCTTGTGCCCGCTGAGGGGCGCGCCCCGACGCGCTCGGTGGGCGACGTCCCACAGTATGATCGTGCTGTCTCCGCTCGCGGAGGCGAGGGTCTGGCCGTCGGGGCTGAAGGCAACGCTGGTGACGTAGCCCTTGCCCGCACGCAGGTAGTGGGGAAACTGCTGGTTCAGATTCCAGTTCAAGAGCGCCGAGCGCGCTTCCGCAGTCGGACTGGCAAGGGCAGCCTCCTCGGCGAGCAGCGCGGCAAGGTCCAGACGCCCGTCACCCATCGCGTTGCTCGTCAGGGCGTTCAGGGCGACCAGTTGCCGCGCCGTCGCGAGGCGCGCCTGCGCCCTGGCAGCGGAGCGCGACGCAATCGCCAGCACGGTAGAGGCCGCTAGGATGGCCATGATGGCGACGACGATGGCGACCAGCTGGTTGCGCTTGCGGCGGAAGGCGCGCTCGCTCGCCGCGATGAAACCGCGCTCCTCCGCATCCGCCTGGATGGCTTCGAGGTAGGGGTGGATGTAGTCGAGATCGTCGCGGGTGAGCAGCGAACCGCGCTCGCGGTACATGGCGAGGCGTTCGCGGATGTACTTCTCGATCTTGCGCCGGGTCTGTGCCTCCGCCGAGGCCTTTTCGAAGACCTGGCGCGCGATGGTATCGTGACTCAGCTCGAAGCGAATGCTGTTGACGTCCTGGCTCACGCCGGTGACACTCCGGGAACCGGGGATCGCAACTGCGGGCGGGCCATCACTACTTGGCGCGACGGATATTGAAGATGATCGCCCGTTCTGTTTCCCGCACCGCTATCGCGGCCGTGGTGGACTTGTCCCGCTTCTGAGCAGTGGCGCTGAAGCTTGCGTAATGAAACAGGGAGACCGGCGCCCCCGCCGAGCCCAGTTCATCGGCCTTGGCCAGGGCGTCATCGACCACATCCTCCAGGGTGGTGCCGTCCTCCTTCATCTCGTCCTCGAGGTCGGCGTAGTCGATCTCGTCCTCGTATCCGCTGTCGCCGTCATCGCCGAGGGCGGCCAGGATGTCCTCCTTTAGGACGTCGAGATTGTACTCCCCGTCCGCGTCGCCCAGTTCAGCGTAGATGTCGTCCAGTTCGTCGTCGAGGTCCCGCTTGAGCTGGGCATCGGAGTAGCTGTCGAGGTCGTGCGGACCATGCGGCGAGCGGAACCGGGCTCCTGCCGCGGCGAGGCCCGCACCCGCGAGACAGACGACCAGGGCCAGGCGCTGCAGTCGGTGTGACATCCTGTCACTCCTGATGGAGAAGGGAGGAGATATCGCGACCTGCGAGTACCGATATTGGCGCACCGATCGACTTGTCGCAATGGCGGGAGCCCCGACCGTCGCGGACCATGAAGGCGACGAGAGTCGCGATAGCCGACTACTCCCGAGAGGCCTGGAAGTGCAGCACCGCTAGGACTCCGCCGGGATCGTTCGCGGGCTGCGTGAAGCGCCTTAGGCGCAGTCGATAGCCATGTCCGGTCTTCAGCGTGCCGATCCTGTCCAGTGGGTTCCTGGTTCCGGGCGGTGCCGTGCCGTAGGTGACCGGCGGGAGGATCGTGTTGCCCCCGTCCGGCTGAGCGCCCCACTGATCACCCCTGACGACATCGGGACCTTCGGCGTCGTCCGCCTCGACGAAGACGAGAGCGAGCCGGCAGACAGGTTTCCAGCTGATGACCGGTGTGATCCCTGGGCCGGCGGTCGCCATCAGCGGTCCGGTGCACTACCGCGGACCCGCCCAGCTCACCTGCCCCTGATACACCGGTGTACCGTCCACCTGGCATTGGATCCCGTAGGGTCCCGGACCCCAGGCTTGCTGAGGCTGAACCAGCCCCATGTAATCGCCACCCTTGCGGCCTGGCAGGAGTGGGACCTCCACCAGGATCTCCTGTTGTTCCGGTTCGCCTTTGCGGAGCGAGCAGTCGACCATCGCATTCCCCGGGCTCTTCGGCGTGGTGTAATCCACCGTCAGTCTGAGTTGCCAGTTACCCGGGCTCAGGAATGATGCATTGACCTGGCGCAGCTTGGCTCGGGTAGAGGCCCAGCTCACGCCCGCCGCAACCAACGAGCGAGGGGTCGTCACATCCGTCGGTGCCGGTTCGACGGCCGGCGTCGGTTCCGGTTGAGGACCAGATGTCGATACCGCGGCGCTCGCCCGGGCCGAGCTGCCGGGCGGCCGAGTCCACTCGACATCGCCCTCCCAGATGGTCCCCTTACCGACGAACTCGCACTTCGCATGGCGCGGTCCCTCCGGCCATGGAACGCCGTGGACCTGGAAGTCTCCCGAATACTCCCCGCCGCCGTTGCTGAGTGGAAATGAAATAGTGGCAGCGGCACCGTCGAGATTGCAGCTGGTGCTCAGCGAAATGTCCTGGGCCAGGACGATGTGACCCACCACGATGCTGAACATCCCTTTGGTATCGCTCACGGCGATGAAGCGGGCCCCGGTGATCTTGGCCTGACTCGCCGTCCACTCCGGCGGCAGCTGGGTTGTGTTGGCCGGCTCTTGTACTTCTATCGAGATGCTCCCTCTCCTGGTTCGATTCAGCACCACGATCGCGACCGTTACGGCGAAGGCGGCCAGCACGAGGAGCCTAGCCGTTCCACCGAGCTTCTTCGATTCTCCAACCGGCCGTTCCACACCTCGAGGTGCCGCGGCGCCATCGGCGGACCTCTCCGCTTGGGAAGGCGGTTCGGCGAGAGGCTCGCGCTTTGTCGGCGCCTTGGGTGGAGGTATCGATGGCGCGCCAGAACCTGCCTTGATCGTGGGCTCGGTCCGGGCGCTCGAGACCACCGGTGCCACCGGCGCGGGAGGAGTCGCCGCCGGCTTGAGCGGCGGAACGCTCGGCACGGTGGTCGCGGGAGATGCTGGTGATGCAACCCTCTCTGCCGGTGGGGCGGCCCGCGGTGCCACCGGCAAAGGAGCATCGGCCTTGAGCGCCTGCAGCGACGGGTAGGTCCCCGACGCCCGCGCCTTCGAGGTGGTCACCCCGTCGATCCGGAACAGCATCCCATCCGGCGAGCGCATGTGGAGCACCGGGGTGCCCCACTCCACGGTGTTGTTCACCGAGAGACTGATCGCCTTTCTCGCCTCGGCGACCGCCGCATCCACCGGAATGCCGTCGGCCAGCGCCTCATACAGCGAGCGGGCGAACTCCACCGCCGCCAGATCGCTGATCTCGTACTGCATCGCGACCACCGCCGAAACCCCGCGGCGGATCAGGATCGAGGCGGTGCTGGAGAAGACGTCGGTGGCGCTGCCCTTGGCGCCGAGACAGGAGTTGAGCACCACCATGCGGAGCGACTGGTGGTCGGCGAGGAGCCGGCCAAGTTGGGTGGCGCTCATCAGCGCCGACTTCCCGTCGTCGTCCGTCAGGGCGATCACGCCCTCGTTCGCGGCGTTATCAAAGCCGCCATGACCCACGAAGTGAAAGATGTGATACGGCCCCTGGCGCATCGCCTTCTGCAGGTCGCGCCAGGTGGAGCCCCCGAGCCAGGTGAGCTTGAGGAGGCCGGCCTTCCGGAGCGGAGCAGTCGAGGCCTCGATCCGCTGCCTCTCGCGCTCGACGTCGAGCGTGGCCCGGTCGGTCGGACTGGCGATCAGCCCCAGAATGGAAAGTGGAGGCCGGATGGTGAGTGCCTCCGGCGGCCGGTCGAACTCCAGATAGCGCACCACCGGCGTGTCGGTCGAGAGGCAGACGAAGTCGCCTTCGGAGGGATCGTAGAGGTACTCCCACGGCAGCGCGGCCAGCTCGGGCGCCTCGATCCGCAGCCTCAGACGAAGGCCCTTCCCGGCGGCGCGGGCCCGGTCGCGGCTCCGGCGGAAAGTCTCCCGCACCGTGTCCGTCATCAGCGCCTCGAAGAGCCGGCGGCCGAAGTCGCTAACCCCCAGGTGCTCATCCATCGCTACATCGCGGCGGGTACCGCCGGAGCGCAGCACCGCGATCTCAATCCCCTGGAGCTGGTTCTGCAGCGCCAGGGTATCGAATGGGAAATGCATCGTGGTGCTGGTCTCGCCGGCGGGCGATCGCAGCACTGACACCGGGTACTCGCGCCCGGCGCCGGGCATGATGCGCAGTTCGAAGTCGAGATACTCCATCGATCCCCCCTGAACCATGTAGCCGACCGGGGCGCCCGTTTCAACCACTGATTTCTGCCCGAGGTGTGCCGGTTCAGGCACAGACGCAGAGCGGAGTCACTGAAGCTACAGGCCGGGACGGAGGTCAGCCAGCGGCGAGGGACCGTGAGAGCGGGGAACACCTGATGTCAGGCGCGGAGGCTCCACGCCTGACGATCGTGCCCGCCCTGCTGCGCGACGCGACGCGAACAGGAGCCCGGCTGTCTTCGTGAAGAATCGGGATGAGAGGACCAAGGCCGCGGTGTGACGGGAGGACTTGCTGCGGCAGGACGACTGGCTACAGCACCTTCTCGAACCAGTGATGGGCGTAGGGCTCGCTGTTGTACGCCGGGATCTCCCGGAAGCCGTGGCTTCGATAGAGGGCCTGTGCCTCCT
>JBDTTN010000096.1:0-7873 GCA_039930625.1 Gemmatimonadota bacterium
GCCGAAGCGCGGGCGCTCAACGCCAACCTGCCCATCGACCCTCGTCGCATCGATGCGGTGATCCTCAGCCACGCCCATATCGATCACGCGGGGCGGCTGCCGCTGCTGGTGAGCCACGGCTTCCACGGGCCCATCTACGCCACCGCCGCCACTCGCGACCTCTGCGCCATCATGCTCCCCGACGCGGCGCACATTCAGGAGAAGGACGCCGAGTTCCTGAAGCGCAAGGGGAGAGCAGGGCCGGAGTGCGAGCCGCTCTACACCACGGCGGATGCGGTGGCGGTGCAGGACCTGATGGTCGGCGTACCGTACCGGCGGGTGCAGCATCTGCGCAAGCATCTCGCCTTTGAGTTCACCGACGCCGGCCACATCCTCGGCTCCGCCTCGGTGGACCTCCGCCTGACAGAAGGCGCCGGCCACCGCCTGGTCTTTTCGGGCGATATCGGCCGCGCCGGTCTCCCGATCATCCGCGATCCCGATCCCCCATCCGGCCCGATCGACACGCTCATCGTCGAATCCACCTACGGCAATCGTTCCCACGAATCGGTCGTCGGCGCGGAGGAGAAGCTCGGAGAACTGGTGCGCCGAGTCGCCGGGCGCGGCGGCAAGATCCTGATCCCTTCGTTCGCGGTCGGGCGCACCCAGGAGCTGGTGTACAGCCTGCACCAGCTCTTCCGCGCGGGAAAGATTCCCGGGCTGCCGATCTACGTGGACTCCCCCCTCGCCGTCGATGCGACCGCCGTCTTCCGGCTGCATCCCGATCTCTTCGACCGGGGCGAGCAGATGATCGAGAAGACCAACGCGCTCTTCGACTTCCCGCTGCTCCGCTATGTGCGCGACGTGCAGGACTCGAAGAAGCTCAACACCATGCCCGGCCCCGCGGTCATCATCGCGGCGAGCGGGATGGCGGAGTCGGGCCGGATCGTTCACCACCTCGCTAATCATATCGGCGACCACCGGACCGTGGTGCTCTTCGTCGGCTTCCAGGGCCAGCACACCCTCGGCCGCCGCATCCAGGAGGGCGCCAGGGTGGTCAAGCTCATGGGCGTGGAGATGCCGCTGCGCTGCGAGGTGGAGACCATCGGCGGCTACTCGGCGCACGCCGACAAGACCGAACTTCGCGGCTGGGTGCGGAAACTCGGCGGACCGATCCACCGGGCCTTCGTCGTACATGGCGAACCCGACGCGGCGACGGCGATGGCGCAGATTCTTCGCGAGGAAGGCGTACGGAAGGTGGAAATCCCAAGACAGGGGGAGAGCTTCGAGCTCGGCTAAGGGTGGGGCGCGACTACTGGGAATAGGGAAAAGGGGAAAGGGAAAAGGATAGGCATTCAATTCAAGCTCCTCTCATTTCCCCCATTCACCATTTCCCATTCACCATTCCCCTTTCCCCTCTTCTTTCCCTTTTCCGGTTTCTCTGTAGTAAGTTTTTCGCGTGAAGCCTCGCCTACGCCGTCTCCTGCTGGTCGCCCTTGCTCTCGTCGTCCTCGGGTATCTCGCCTGCTTTGTCGGCGTCGTCCTCACCAGCCGCCAAGATCAGCGGCATCCCGCAGGTGCGATCGTCGTCCTCGGCGCCGCGCAGTACAACGGCAAGCCCTCGCCGGTGCTGCGCGCGCGGCTGGACCACGCCCTCGGCCTGTACCGTGAAGGGCTGTCGCATACCATCGTGGTCACCGGCGGGATCGGCGAGGGTGACCGGGTGAGTGAGGCGACGGTCGGACGGCAGTATCTCGTTGCGCATGGCGTGCCTGACAGCGCCGTCGTCGTCCGCCCCGAAGGCCGCTCCACCCAGGCCTCCATCCGCAGCGTCGCGGCCTGGGCCCACGAACACGACATCGGGCGGGTGCTGCTGGTGAGCGACCCCTTTCACATGCTGCGGCTGCGTCTCGAGGCCGGTCACGCCGGCCTCCACGCATGGACCTCTCCCACAACCACGAGCCCTATCTCCGCCAGTCGGCACGAGGAGGCACTCTTCCTCGCCGCGGAGGCATGGAAGATACCGATCGTGCTGCTCAGGTTGTGGTGATGTGTCTGATCGGGATGGGCGCAGAATGAGCAGGGGAAAGGGAAATCGGGAAAAGGGGGGGAAAAGCACAGGCAGTCGCCTCCAGCTTTTCCCTTCTCCCCTTTCCCCTTAGCCCATCCCCTGTTCCCTTATCCCGCTCTCTTATGGCTGTCTCAGCACCGGCAGATACACCCGCACCCGCGTCCCCTCCCCCGCTGTGCTCTCCACCGCGATGCCTCCGTCGTGCGCCGCGACGATGCCGTAGACTGCGGCAAGTCCGAGCCCAGCCGCCGCGTGCATGGGGCGGGTCGAGAAGAAGGGGTCGAAGATCCTCGGCATATCCGACGCCGGAATTCCGACCCCGGTGTCTTCAACCGCGAGCAGCAGATACTCCCCGGGAAGCACCGAGAGATACGGCGTCTCGAGCGCTGCCCCGAGCCGTTCGGCCGTGAGGCCGAGTCTGAGCCGTCCGCCGGACGGCATGGCGGCGAGTGCGTTGCTGATCAGCTGGTCCAGCGCCAGCGAGAGCTGTCGCGCGTCGCCCATCACCATCCCTCTCACCACTCCGACGACGACATCGACCGTCACACCCGCCGGTGCGCGCGGCGCCAGAGCCCTGCCCCCCTTCGCCACCAGGTCTGCCAGGTCCGTCGGCACCGGACGGGTGAGTTGCTGGCCGCTGAAAGCCAGGAGCTGGCTGGTCAGTGCCGCCGCGCGTGCGCCGGCCTCCCCGATCCGGGCGAAGTCCTCGCGCGCGGAGGCGCCCTCGGGTAGATCCTCCGCACCGAGCTCCGCGTGGCCGAGCACCGTCGTCATCAGATTGTTGAACTCATGCGCGATGCCGCCGGCCAACCGGCTCACGGCACTCATCTTGTCGGCGTGCCGGCGCCTCTCCTCGGCGGCTTCGGCGCGCAGCAGCCGCATGTTCTCCCACACCGTCGCCATCAACCGGATCACCAGCAGGACGACCAGCGCAACCAGTCCCAGCGCGATGATTGCCGTGGCGTGTGCGTCGCCATCCAGACCCTCATGGACGATGAGCGCCGCCACTCCTGCGATGGCCAGGAGTGGCAGCGGGTTGAAGGTGCGCAGCCAGGTCGGCAGCGGCGCGGGCGCAGGCTCCCGTACAGGGTCACCCAGAAAGAGGATGCCGGACCAGACGTAGAGCAGCTGCACCAGCAGGTAGATGGCGTCGCCACCACCGCCGGTCGTCGCCTCGGGATGGGCGTACTCGAGGTACTGAGACAGGATCAGACTCACGATCTCCAGCACCAGCGCCGATATGAACACCCAGAACGCCCGCCGGCTCGGCAGTGCCAGGCCCCGTGCCAGCAGAATGTTCAGCGCCACGAGATCGATCAGCACCGCACTGCCGTAGGTCACCACCCACGCCCGCTGCGCTTCAGGCACGGAGCCTTCCGTGCCAGGCAGCGTGATCAGGACCGAGAAGAACAGGACCATCCCGCCGATGCCGATCGCCGCGTCCAGTCCGAAGTGCCACCACCGTGCCCGCGACAGCGACGTCATCGGCCAGCGGAGCAGCCCCACCAGGGCGACCGCGTAGGTCAGCACCGTGATGAACTGGTCGGTCGAGTCGGAAATGGGGGGCAGTCCCGCAACGGGCGTCAGCACGCCGTACAGGTAACTGCCTGCCGTCAGCGCAAAGGCGGCGGCGTTGATCAGCAGCGCCTGCCGGAGCCGCGGACTCAGGTCTCGGCGACGGGCGGCCGCAAGGAACAGCCCGCAATAGACCAGGGTACTCGCTCCAAAGCAGAGCCATCGCTGTTCCTTGGACCATCCGCTGCCGCCGCCCACAAGGAACACCAGCACCAGGCTTCCCCACACCACAGCCGTCGCCGCCAGCCATACCCAGATCGGCTGGCGTCGGACATGAGGCGGTGCTGGAGGAAGAACTGCAGCGGTCATGCGGGAATCGCCGACGCGAGGGAACCACGGGGAACGACGAACCACTAGCCCCTAATACTCGACTGGTCGCGGGCGACGCGCCACCAGCGCCATGAATTGAGCAGGACTACTCCCTGCGGCGCGACTGTCCCACGTTCGCCGGTGCAAGCTTGCCCCCCCAGCGACATGGCCCTACCCTTGTCTCCCCGGGATCACATCCCCATGTTGACGGGAAATGACCCTCCTCAGCTCTGAGCGACTCTACACGGGCCGCATCGTCAATCTGGATCTCGATTCGGTGCGGTTCCCCGACGGGTCCACCGGCACCCTGGAGATGCTGCGTCACCCTGGAGCCTCGGCCGTCGTCCCCTTCCTCGATGACCCGGCGAGCCCCGATCCGCGGGTGCTGCTGATACGCCAGTTTCGGCATGCGGCCGACGGAATCATCTGGGAGATTCCTGCCGGCCGGCTCGATCCCGGGGAGCAGCCCGAGGAGTGCGCCCGCCGTGAGCTGGCCGAAGAGACGGGGATGCGGGCGAGCCGGCTGGAGCGGTTGACCACCGTGTACACGACGCCGGGATTCACCGACGAACGAATCCATCTGTTCGCGGCGAGCGGACTAGAGGAGGGAGCTCACAACCGGGAGGCCGACGAGTTCCTGGAGCTCTGCCCCACACGCTGGTCCGTCACGATGGGGCTGATCGAACGTGGCGAGATCATGGACGGCAAGACGCTGATTGCCCTGCTGTATCTGCAGGCCTTCCGCGCTGGGTTGCGCGGCTAGAGGGAGGTGGCGATGGTGTTGATTCGGTTGCTCAAGTCCGCCCTGTCGGTTGGGAAGCGCCCGGCGCCATTGGCTCCGGTTGTCACGCCACCGACAGAGGTCAACACGCTGATCGAAGCCCATCTGCACGGGGATCCCCGTGCCTTCGGCCAGATCGTGACCCGCTACCAGGTCCGACTGCTCAACTTCGTTTACCGCATGATCGGAGACCGGGAGCGGGCGGAGGACCTGGTGCAGGAGGCCTTCCTGCGGGTGCACCGGCACCTCGATCGCTTCGACCGCAGCCGCAAGTTCTCCACCTGGGTCTACACCATTGCCTCGAATCTCGCCAAGAACGAGCTGCGCAACCGCGGGCGGTCGCCGCTGGTCACCTTCGATCAGGCGCGTCCGCGGGATGAAGAGGACCACCGGCCGGTCGATTTTGAGGACAGGGAGAATCGGCCGGACGACCTGTTCGAGCAGCGGACCCTGAAGGCGCTCGTGGACGAGACGGTGGCCAAGCTCTCCTCCCACCATCGGGAGGTGTTCGTGCTCCGGGAGCTGGAGGGGAAGAGCTACGAGGAGATCGCCGAGATCATGCACTGCAACCTGGGAACGGTGAAGAGCCGGCTGAACCGGGCCCGGCAGAGCTTCGCCGAGCTGATCCAGCCCCATCTCGACTGATTCCCGAGCGGTAGCGGAACCTTGGACAGCTTGCGCTGTATATAGTTAGCAGAGATGGCCGCTCCCCTGCCGGCGGCCGCCGAATCCCAAAGCTCGAGCCGTAATCGCTTGATGGATTGCCGCGAATTCCAGCGCCGCTACTCCGCGTATCGTGACTCCCACGATCCGGTACTGGCCGCCGAGATGGACGACCACCTCGAGATCTGTCCCGCCTGCGCCGCTTTCGACCGCGCGGTACGGGAGGGCGTTGAGGCGCTCCGTGGCGAGCAGGTCACGCCCTCCGCGGAATTTCAGGCGCGGCTGGAATCACGGCTCCAGAGTGGCGAGCCGGTCCCCGAGCCGTTGCCGCCCCGAGTCTCTCCCTGGGCGGCGACGGTCGCGGCGGCGTTCTTCATCACGCTGATCGGCCTGACGCTCAAGGAAGTGCTGGTGCTTCCGCCCCCGGTGGCGGCCGAGACTCAGCCGATGGTGCTGGCGAGGCCGCGACTGCTGGCGGGGATGCCCTTCGTGACGTTCGAGCGGATCAAGTAGCGGCTTTCGAGCGCTGCTCCAGCACCCGGCCCGGCATCCCCTCGGGGAGCCGGGCTGATTCGTCTGCGACAGCTGACGGCCGACGGCGGAAGGCTTATGTTCCCCTCATGTCCGGCCACAAGTACAGCGACCTCCACCGCGCTCTGGGCCGGGGTGAGCTCCAGCCTGCATACTATCTGTTCGGCGTCGAGGACATCCTCAAGGAAGAGGCCTCTCGCGCCATCCTCAAGCTGGCCCTCGAGCCCCACGAACGCGACTTCAACTTCGACCAGCGCGGTGCAGCGGGCTTGAGCCCCGAGGATCTGCACGCGCTGGTAAACACCCTGCCCATGATGGCCAACCGCCGGGTAGTCTTCATCCGGGACATCGAAGTCTGGAAGAAGAAGGCCGCTGCGCGAGAGGTGCTGCTCAAGTACCTCGCGAATCCCTCGAACGACACCGTGCTGGTGCTGATGGACAATGCACCGGCCACGGACGAGAAGAGGCGCGAATACGAACCGGACGCCGCGCTGGCCGCGCACAGCTACGCCGTCGATTTCGAGGAGCTGACGCCGGAGCGGGCAACCCGCTGGCTCGAGCATCGTGCCAAGGATCTCGGAGTGCACCTCGGCGAGGGCGCGGCCGAGCACCTGGCGGCCGCGGTCGGCTATAGCCTGGGGGCGCTCAGGTCGGAGCTGGAGAAGCTCACCAGCCTCGCGGAACAGGGGCCGATCAGCCGCGAGCAGGTCGGTGAGCTCGTCGGCGTCCGGCATGGCGAGACGCTGGAGAACTGGGTCGCGGCGGTACTGGCCGATGACACGCCCCGCGCGATCAGCCTTTGTGGAGGGGTGCTGGCGCAGGGCGGGATGTCGGGGGTGAAGATGGTCACGACTCTGGGCAGTGCGCTGATCGGACTCCGATTGGCCCGCCTGCTCTACGAAAAGGGGAGTCGCGGCAGCGCACTGGAGCGCAGCCTCATGAGCCTGCTGCAGAATCGGCGGCTGTACGGCATCGGCGACTGGAAATTCCTGGCCCGGATCTGGAGCCAGACGGCCGAACAGTGGCCCAGCGCACGGCTCCGCGCCGCGACCCGTGCTACGCTGGAGACGGATCAGGCCCTCAAGGGCACCCGCGTGACGGATGAACTCGGCGTGCTGACAGATCTGGTACTACGACTGCGTGGCTCGGCGGCTGAAGGGATCGGCGGCGCGGCACGGCAGCATATCGGAGCAACTTCATGACCACGCATCACCAGCCATCGGGCCGTCGCGCTGCGATGATCGGTCTGTTCGTCGCGTTGCTGTTCGCACGACCCGGCTACGGCCAGAGCGATCCGCGGCTGCTCGAGGTGCTGCGCATCGCGCAGGAGGGCGGCAGCGATTCCGCGCGGGGGATCATCACCCGGCTACTACAGCAGACCCCGCCGACGGACTCCGTCTACCCGCAGATGCTGTACACGATGGGCCTGGTGTCCCGGAGCGTGGAGGAGATGCGCCGGAACTACACCCGCGTCGCGGTCGAGTTCAACAACTCCTCGTGGGCCGACGACGCGATCTATCGTCTCGCCCTGCTCGATTACGCCAGCGGCAACCTCGCGAGTGCGGCTCGGCAGCTCGATCGGATCCGCAACGATTATCCCGATTCTCCACTCATCGCAACCGCGGCGGAGTGGGCTGCGCGGGCGTTCTTCGAACAGAAGAAAGTGACGGAGGGCTGCGGGTGGCTCGCGCTCGGGCTGGAGCACGCCGGCGACGATGTGGAGCTCAAGAATCGGCTCGACTACCTGAACGGCCGCTGTGCGGTGCAGCCGGTTGCCGCTGGGACGCCGACGCCCGCGGCGGATACCGCGGTGGCAGCTCCCGTGCCGGTCGCCAGAACCGGCTTCGGCGTCCAGGTCGGCGCGGTCAATACCCAGGCCGCCGCAGACAAGCTGGCCAGGGACCTGAAGGATGCCGGCTTCACGCCGTACATCGTGAAGGAAGGTCCGCTCTTCAAGGTGCGCGCCG
>JBDTTN010000097.1:0-7866 GCA_039930625.1 Gemmatimonadota bacterium
GGCCGGTGCGCGGCCCCGAGGCGAGCAGCCGGATATCGTTGGCGATCTTGTTGAGATCGAGCACATAGGCGCGGAGCGCGCCGCTCAGCGTGGCGATGTCGCCCATGGACTGCATCAGCTGGATGCGATCCTCCCCCACGCTCAGCTCGAGGCCGCTGACCCGCTTCAGGTATTTCACCATGAGCGCGGGATAGGCGGCCTCCGCGTTGAGACCGGTTCCCACGGCGGTGCCGCCGATGCCCATGGCGCGGAGCCAGTCCGCCGCCTGCGTCAGTTTCAGGCGGTGCCGCTGGATGGTATGACCGTAGGCGGTGAATTCCTGACCGAGGCGGATGGGCGTCGCGTCCTGCAGGTGCGTCCGGCCTGACTTGATGACGTGATCGAACTCCTGACCCTTGGCGAAGCAGGCGGTCGCGAGGCGATCCATGCCCTGCAAGAGCAGCGGCAGCGTCGCGAGCGTCGCGAGGCGCAGCGCGGTGGGGATCACGTCGTTGGTGCTCTGCGCCATGTTGACGTGATCGTTGGGATGCACCGGCGCGTAGCTGCCGCGGGCGCCACCGAGCAGCTCGTTGGCCCGGTTGGCGAGCACCTCGTTACAGTTCATGTTGTGCGAAGTGCCCGCGCCTGCCTGATAGACGTCGACCACGAACTGATCCCGGTACTTCCCGGCGAGAATCTCGTCGGCCGCCTGCACGATGGCATCGGCGAGCTTCGGATCGAGGCGTCCTGTCTCCTTGTGCGTCAGCGCGGCGGAGCGCTTGATCCAGATGACCGCGTCCACGAATGCCGGCAGCGGGCGCAGGCCGGAGATCGGAAAGTTCTCTACGGCACGGACGGTCTGGATGCCGTAGAGCGCCTCGGCCGGAACGGGCTTCTCGCCCAGCGGATCTTTTTCGATGCGGGTGGTCATGGGGATCGCGGGAAGCGGGAAACAGGAAACGGGAACCGGAGATCGAAGCGGCATGAGCATGTATTTCAGGCGGGTCGCGGAGGCCACGGCGTTCAGCGCCTCGCGCAGCACCAAGGCCGATCTCTTTTCCGGTGGCCAGCTCTTCGTCGGGCTCAACTGCTTCGAGCCGGGTCAGACGCAGCCGATCCACGCCCATGCCGGCGCCGACAAATTTTACTTCGTCGTCTCGGGAAAGGCGAGGCTGACGGTGGGCGACGAGACGCGTCTCGCCGAGCCCGGTGAACTTGTCTGGGCGCCTGCCGATGTGCCGCACGGCGTGATCGAGGTGCTGGAACGGACGACACTGCTGGTGGGGATCGCGCCCCCGCCGAAGCCGAAGATGGTGTGAAGGCGGGCCGATCAACGATTACAACCAGGCGTTGGTCGAGCCGTCCTCGGTGCGTCAGGCTCACCCGCGCGGCCCCTCCGGGCGCTCGGCTTTGCATAAGGGCTGCCTTCCGGCGTCAAGCCAGCTACGCACGCGCCCTACGGGGCCATCGCGGGATCGCCTCCCAACATCGTGGTGAGACTGGCGTGCTACTGGCCATCGCGGGATCGCCTCCCAACATCGTGGTGAGACTGGCACGCGACTGGCCATCGCGGGATCGCCTCCCAACATCGTGGTGAGACTGGCGCCCTGCTGGCGATCGCGGGATCGCCTCCCAACATCGTGGTGAGACTAACACTCTACTGGCCATCGCGAGCTGGCCTCCCAAAATCTTCAATGGCGGCTCTCCGTACCATCGCCGGCCACCGCGGCTGACCCAGGCGCCCGCCGAAAGAGCCCGCGGATCTCCCGCCACTCCAGTGTCCGCGCCGCCAGCAGCAGTCCGAGCGCCGCCCCTGCCCCGACCGACCAGAAGCGCCACGCGAGCAGCAGCACGGCGGCGGAGGTGCCCTCCCCTGTCGTGAGATTTCCGGCGGCGCCGGCAAGGAACCCCAGCTCGACGACGCCCGCACCCGCAGGTGTCGGCAGCAGCAACTGGCTGTAGAGCAGGCCGAACGAGCCCACCAGCATCACTCCGACGGGCGGGTGACTCGGAAGCGAGAGCGCCAGGATGGGAAGCATCGCGCTCCGCGCGAGCACATTGACCGCGGTCAATGGTGCGCTCGCCGCGATGGGCCACCACGAGACCCGTCGCCCGTAGACCAGGATCCGCCGCCAGGCGCGCCGTGGCTCCCGTCCGGCCCGCCGCAGCGCCCGCCCGGCCATCACGCCGACAATGACGGTCAGCAGCAGGACGACCACGACCCACCCCGCGCGATGCCTGACACCGGCCAGAAGCGCCGGACGCGCGTGGGTCAGCCACTCCGGTGCGAAGCGCCACAGGCCGATGGCCGCGAGGGAAATGATGACGGGCCACGCCGCGAGCACCTCGATTGCGATCGCCACGAATGCCGCCGCTGCCGGCACGCCTGCGCGCAGCATTCCAAGCAGGCGCATCGGCTCGCCGGCCACCCGCATCGGGGTAAGGGCGCACCCAGCCTCTCCCCAGGCATTGAATCGGAAGGCATCCCGGAATCCGATCCGCTGACCCAGGCCGCGCAACAGCCACTGGATGCGAAAGCCCCGAGCCACGAGATCCCCCAGCCAGAGCAGCGCGCAGATCAGGTTCGCGGCGGCAAAGGAGAGCGCCATCGGCTTCACTCGGCGAGCAGGTCGCGATACACCGCGAAGATGCCGTCGAAGGCGGCCTCCCAGGAGTGATGTCGCTCGGCGAAGGTCCGCGCGGTGCGGCCGAGTCCGCGCAGGTCGCCGCGCAGCAGCTCGGTCGCGGCCGACGCACACGCTCCCACGTCGCCCGGAGCGTAGAGTGCGCCAGCGCCCGACGCCCGCACCCGATCGGCGACGCCTCCGGAGTTCACCGACAGCACCGGCAGGCCTGCGGCCATCGCCTCCAGCGCGCTCAGCCCGAAGGTCTCCGCAGGCCCCGGTGCGATGTACAGATCCGCCGCCGCGAGCAGGTCGGCGACCTGGCCCCGATCGCGCTGGTAAGGCACCCAGCGCACCTGGTGGCCTTCCGCCATCGCCCGGAGTTTCGCCTCACGCGGGCCGGTGCCGACCAGCACCAGCCAGGCATCGGTGCGTCGCTCCACCTCGCCCCACGCCGCGAGCACGGTTTCGACCTGCTTCTCCTCCGCCAGGCGCCCAAGAAAAATCGCGAGGGGCGCATCGGGGAGCCCGAAGCGCCTGCGCGTCTCCGTCGCACGGGTCCCGGGCTCCGGCGTGAACTGATCCAGGTCGACACCGAGCGCCACCCGATGCACCCGCCTGACACCTTCGGCCTCAAGCTGCCGAGCCACGCTTTCGGAGGCGACCAGCACCGCGCGGTATCCCGCCGCCAGCCGGCGCACATAGCTCCAGGCCGCGGATCCCGCGATCCGTCTGGCCGCCGAACTCCCCGACGAGCCTGGATCGATGATGGCGGGAAAGTGGGTGTGGTAGAACCAGACCAGCGGCGCGCGCAGCGTGCGATTGGCCCGCCGCGTG
Organism: Gemmatimonadota bacterium; assembly: GCA_039930625.1. Taxonomy (GTDB): domain Bacteria; phylum Gemmatimonadota; class Gemmatimonadetes; order Gemmatimonadales; family GWC2-71-9; genus JADJOM01. Next base: position 3,441 of record JBDTTN010000097.1, read on the forward strand.
ACCCACGGCACGAACCAGGGGCTGCCGACTTCGATCAGGTCGGGTCGCTCGTGTTCCAGGATCCGGCGCGTGGTCCGGGTCGCCAGCAGGAAACGGTAGGACTGATCGAAGGGAATCTTCGGCCCGCGGAGCCGGTAGCAGCGCACTCCCCGCTCCTCCCCCAGCGCATCGGCGGCACCGGGAACCACGAGCACCTGCCGCAGCTCGGCGTGGGCCTGGACGTATCGTGCCTTGGCCAGGAGATAGGTGCGAATGCCACCCGTCGCATCGCCGAAATACTTGGTGATGTCGAGGACGGTGAGCGACGCACCCGCGCGGAGGGGCGGCGGAAATGTCAGGCGGGAGAGGTCGATCGCGGGCCCGGGCTGGGCCAGCGGGAGCGTGCCGCCGACGACGGCCGCGAGGGGCCCGGCTGCCGGCCCCGATTCAGTCGGAGCAGTCACCGAGCGGGTAGACGGTGCCGCAGTTCCGGCAGGGATTCTTGCAGCCCCAGGGTCGTGTGTTCACGGAAAACCCGCAGCGATTGCAGGTGGGCGGCTGCGGCGGGCGCTGGATGCTCGGAGCCGTGGTAGCCGTGTCAGTGATACCGATTCCCGCCGTGCACTCACTCATGCCGGTAGGCGCCGGTGAGGAATGGGTTGGTCATCCGCTCCACACCGATGGTCGTCTCGGGACCGTGGCCGCTGTAGACAAGGGTCGAATCGGGCAGCGCGAGAAAGACGCTGTGAATGCTCTGCATCAGGCTCGCCAGATCACCACCGGGAAGATCGGTGCGACCGACGCTGCCGCTGAAGAGTACATCACCCCCCAGCACGAAGCCGGGGCCGACGAAGCTCACGCTGCCCGGCGAATGCCCCGGCGTATGCCGCACGGTGAATTCGTGAGTGCCGAGATGCAGCACCTGCCCGTCGAAGAGTTCCGCATCGGGCGGCGGCGGGACATCCAGCGCGAGCCCCATCCACTCCCCCTGGCCGGGCAGCGCGTCGTACAGCCCGCGGTCGGCGTGATGCAGAAAGACGGGAACCCCCGTCGCCGCCTTCACCGCCGCGACACCCATGATGTGGTCGACATGGGCATGCGTCAGCCAGATTGACTGGAGGCTCCACGCCCGCGTATCCAGTTCGGCGAGGAAGAGCTGCGGCTCCTCGCCGGGATCCACGATGACGGCGCGGCGAGTCGCGCGATCGGCGAGGAGATAGCAATTCTCCGCGAACTGGCCATTCGGCAGGGCGACGACCTCAAGCTCAGACACGGACCGCGCTCCGCCGGTGCGTCAGATACTTCTCCACTGCAATAGCGGCCGTGGTGGCGTCGCCAACCGCGGTGGTCACCTGGCGGACCAGCTGCACCCGCAGATCGCCGGCGGCGAAGAGCCCCGGGATCGAGGTCATCATCCGATCGTCGGTGATCACATAGCCGCTTGCGTCGTGCTGGAAATGCTCCTTGACGAGTCCGGTGTTGGGCTTGAATCCGACGAAGACGAAGCAGCCCGAGACTGCCAGGTGCGAGGGGTGACCCGTCACCGTGTCCTCCAGCCGCAGGCCGGTGATCTCCTTCATCCCCTTGTCGTCCCGGCCTTCGATCTCCAGCACCCGCTTGTTCCAGATTACCTCGATCTTCGGGTTGGCGAAGAGCCGCTCCTGCAGGATCTTCGACGCGCGCAATTCGTCCCGGCGGTGGATGAGGTAGACCTTGGCGGCGTAGCGGGTGAGGTAATCCGCCTCCTCGACTGCCGCGTCGCCACCGCCGATGACGGCGATCGTCTGCTGCCGGAAGAAGGCGCCATCGCAGACGGCGCAGTAGGACACGCCAAACCCGGCGTACTCGAGTTCGCCCGGCACATCCAGCTTGGTCGGCGTGCCGCCGGCGGTCAGGATGACGGTGGGCGCGTGGTACTTCTCACCGTCGATGGTGGTGACCTCAAAGGTTCCGTCATGCAGGCGATGGATCCCATCCACCGTCACCTGGCGGATCTCCGCGCCGAACTTCTTGGCGTGGTCCGTCATCCGCTCCGCGAGCTCGCGGCCGAGGATGGATTCGAAGCCCGGGTAGTCCTCGATCTTTTCGGTATTGAGCAGCTCGCCGCCTGGAACCTTGCTTTCCAGCACGACCGACTTGAGCATGCCTCGGCCGGCGTACATGCCGGCGCAGAGGCCGGCGGGGCCGCCGCCAACAATGATGGTGTCGAATTCGAAGTCGCCGAGGCTCGTCATGTCTTCTGGTCGTATGGGTGGCGATGCTCGTCAGCCGTCAGCGGGAAATATAGACTTTCCGGCTAGCGTCGTGCTTACCCGCGGCCCAGATGCAGCAGATTGGCCGCGCCGTGACAGGAGGATACCGTCCCGACCAGGACATCCACAGGTTCCCCGGTCGCACCAGCTTCGGCGACCAGCGCCTCCCCGGCCATGACCTCGGTCACCGAAAAGCTGCCCACGCCGAATACCCGGTGTTCGCACATGAACACCGCGGGCCCCTGGACGTCCAGCCGGCGCGCCAGGTCGGTCAGCGTCTCGCTCATCTCCCAGGTCCGCGGAGCACGCGTCACCGGGCAGAGTGCGGGCTCGATGCAGTGGGTCGGGCAGAGCCAGTCGGCGTGGGAGAGATACCGGGTGCCATCCGGAGCGGCAGTATCGTACGGAGTCCCGGTCTTGCCCGGGAGCGCGCGGGTCTCCACTAGTCGTCCGGGCCAGCGGGCCCGGGCGCGGCGCAGCACCCAGCCATACATCAGATGCGGCATGAGTGGCGAGGGGACGATGTGATTCTCCACCGGCGCACCGCTCGCCGAGCGCCCGAGGTATTCGTCGAAGAAGGCGTCCCAGTCGCTCACCACGAGGCGGCGATCGGGGGCTTCGCCCAGTTCGCGGAGCATCTGGCAGCCGGCATCCCGATCCACGATCAGGAGCCGGTCGAACTCCGCCTTGCCTTTCGACTTTGCAATCGTGAGCTGCCGGGCGTAGAAGGTCCCGTAGCAGCCGCCGCCCACGATGACGATCTCGCCGCACTTCACCGGATGAGCCGACCGCCATCCACGACGATGATATCGCCCGTCACGTAATCCCCGCCCTCGAGCAGGTAAAGCACCGCAGCCACGACGTCGGCGGGGGAACCGAGACGCTTGAGCGGCGTGGTACTGGCGAGGTGGGCCCGCGCGGCGGCGTCCCACTCGTCAGGCGGGAGCACCGCGCCCGGAGCCACGGCGTTGACGGTGATGTCGGGTGCCAGGGCAAGCGCGAGGGTCTTGGTCAGCATCACAACGCCCGCCTTGCTGATGCAGTGTGCCGCGTACCTGGGCCACGGCTCCAGCCCGCCCACATCGGCGAGATTGACGACCTTCCCCTTCGCGGCCCGGAGGAAGGGCAACGCCCCCTGCAGCGTGAAGAAGGCGGAGCGGAGATTCACGTCCATGACCTGGTCCCAGATCGCCGGGGTGGTCTCCTCAACAGACGCCCGAGTCATGATTCCGGCGGAGTTGAGCAGCACATCAAGCCCGCCGAAGTGCTCCGCCACCCTCGGGCCGAGTGCGCGGGCGGCCTCGGCGTCTCCGAGGTCGGCGCCGAAGGTCTCGCACTCGGCTCCAAGGGCCCGGATCGAGGCCGCGGTTTCATCGGCTTCCGCGCTGGATCGATTGAAGTGCACCGCGACCCGCATCCCGCGGCCGGCCAGCGCCAGAGCCAGCGCGCGCCCGACCCGGCGTCCCGCGCCGGTGACCAGCGCGACGCGGGAGTTCAGCTCCACGTCAGGCGTTCCCGTTGGTGACAGGGAGGATGTGGCCGGTGATGCCGGACGACGCTTCGCCCGCCAGGAAGAGCACCGCGTCGATGATCTGACTCATTTCGACGTAATGCGCGTCCGCACCGGCAGAGGCGACGTTCTCGGGTGTCCGTACCATCCCCGGCGCGACCGCATTGACCCTGATCCCCAGCGGCCAGAGCTCGACCGCGAGACTCTGCGTCATCCCGGCGACACCGGCCTTGGCGGCGGAGTAGACCGCCATCTGACTCGCGGGGCGATAGTACGCCACGGAGGCGAAGTTCACCATCGCGCCGCGGGTCTTCCCCAGCGCAGCTACTGCGGCACGGGACATCAGGTAGGCCGTCTTGAGATTGATCGCGATCTCGCGATCGAAGGCCTCCGCGTCGATCTGTCCCACCGGACCGTAGCTGGTAAGGCCGCCAGCTACATTCACGACCGCATCGAGGCGCTGGTAGTGTTTCATCGCGGTCTCGATCGCGAGCGCAGCGACATCCGGTTCGGTGAGATCCCCTGCCGCGGGGCGGGCATCGATCCCCTCCGCCGCGAATTCGCGGACCCGCTCGGCCACGCCGACCGCGTTCCGGTCCACCGCCACAATGCTCGCTCCCGCCTTGCCGAACGCCCGCGCAACGGCATGGCCGATCTGGCCGGCGCGAGCGACACCGGTGACAAG
>JBDTTN010000098.1:0-7855 GCA_039930625.1 Gemmatimonadota bacterium
TCGCGGCGTTCGCCGCGGCCAGGCTCGACAGCAATATGACGAGGGAGAGCTTCACGCCGGCTCCGACGGAGCCGGCGCGGACCGGGTTTCAGCTCGATTTGCGGATGGTAATGCCACCGTTGACCGTCGTCAGCTTGAGGTCGCGCCCGCCATCGCCAATCCGACCCCGCAGCGTCTGCGGGTTCATGCGGCCACGGATTGTAATCGGGAAGTCGCTGTCGATCGACCCGTTCACGGTGCTTGCCTCGAGGTCGGCGCTGAGGTTCCCCGGCAGCGTCACCGCGATGCCACCGTTGACGGTGGTGAAATCCACCCGGTCCTTCCAGTCGGCGCGCCCCAGACGGGCCTTGATCGAGCCATTCACCGTGGTAGCGTGCGCCACGCCACCCGCCTCGACTTCGATGTCGCCGTTCACCGTCGTCAGCTCCGCGTCCGCCGGCAGATCCCGCGCGAGAACGTTGCCGTTGACGCTGTTGGCTTCGAGGATCACTCCGGCGGGCACCTTCACCTCGAAATTCACCTCGACGTCATTGTCGTCCGTATCATTGTGGTTGCCGTCGCGGCGGCACTCGTTCGGGCGCGACGACCGCCGCGACGGATAGACCGCGCAGATCAGGACCCCCTGGCCGTCCTCGATGACCTTGATCTCGACGTCATCGGGATTGCTGCGGCGGGCCCGCTTGGTGGCGGTCACCTCGGCTTCGCTGCCGGTCGCGCGGCTCGCACGGATGTCGCCGTTGATGCCCCGGACCTCGAGCGTCTTTCCCGACGCGAGGGCGCCGTGCCAGCGGAAGTCCTGGGCGGCGAGCGGTGCGGCTGCCACCACGAGGTACAGCGCCAGCAGGAGGGATGTCCTCATTTCGGCTCCAGGTGATGAGTCGTGGTGCTGCGGTCTATCGCCGGCCGCCCGACTTGCGCAGTGAGACGGTGCCATCGAACGATTCGAGTTCGAGCCGGGCGGTGCCGCTGCCCAGCGTGAAGCTCATGCGCTTGCGCGCGGTGTTGCCGGTCAGAGTCACGGGGAAATCGGAATCGAAGTCTCCGCTGAACGTCGACACGACCACGCTGGCATTGATCACCGGCGCGGTGACCGTCACATCGCCGTCGTGAGAGGAAAGCCGGTAGCGGCCGCCGTCGCGGATCGCACCCGAGAACCGGATCTCACCGTCTACGGTGTTGGCTTCGACGTTGGACGATTCGATGTCTTCAAGAAGGATCTCGCCATCGACCGCGGAGGCCTTGAGATCACCGTGTGCGCCGCGCACCGTCACCGAACCATCGACCGTGGTCACGCCGATCCTGCCGCTGGCATCGCTCAGGTCGATATCGCCCTCGACCGACTGCAGGGTGACGAATCCGGTCCCACCCCGAACCGTGACCTTCCCCTCAACCGTCGAGACATTCACTTCGCCCCTGGTGCCGTCCACCACGATGTCACCACTCTGGCTCGAAAGCTCCAGCGCCATGTCGGCGGGGACGGTGAGCTTCCAGCTCACCTCCGATGGGCCATAGCGGTGGTGAGCCCGGATGCTCACGGTTCCACCATTCTGATCCACCTCGATCCGGGTGTCTTCTTCGTCGTCCGCCTCGATCCGGATCGCGCTCCGATTCCAGGTGGCGACCGTGATGTTGCCCTCCTGGCTCGAGAGCTCCAGGCGAGACCCGGCGCGGACCGGGACAGTAGTATCGGTGCTCTGGGGCGACAGCGCCGCGAGCGTGGCAATCAGCAGCAGCATGACAGTCCTTTCCTGCTCGGCTCAACTGCGGGCGAGATGCGCGGCACGACGCAAGAGGTCGAGCTTTCGCATCCGCGTCTGAGTGAGATGACCGTGGAGATAGGTGTTGCCCGGGTCGGCAGCGAGGGCCCGCTCGGCCTCGGAGATGGCGCGGTCGATGAGTTGCAGCTTCTGCTCGACGACCCGCACCGTAGTGCTGTCCAGCCGGCCGCGCCCCGCGGCGAGTTCCGCGGCCAGCTCGCGGACCGCAGCATCGTAGCCCCGCTCGGCCTTCGTCGCTGTCACTGCCGTGATGGCCAAGGTGGAGTCCGGCGCGGTGGTCGTCGCGGCCACCGTGAGGGGCGCGCGTCCCGCTCGGGCCCGGAGCGTCAGCGCCACCCCTCCGCCTGACAAAAGCATCAGGCCGATCCCCGCCGCCAGCAGCTGCGGCATCGTGAAGGCGATGCGGCGCCGACCCGAAGGTGATGCCCCGATCGCCGCCGCGACACCGGGCCAGAGATCGTGCTGCGGAGGCCGGTCCTCCAGCGCCTGCGCCCGGAGGACGACCCGGCGCAGTTCGTCGAGCAGCGTCGCGCATTCAGCGCAGCCGGACAGGTGAGCCTGCAGCACCTCGCGCTCGTCCGCCGGGAGGGCGTCATCGAGCAAATCGGAGAGCTGTTCCGCGGGCGGATGCATCATGTGATCACCCCAACGTCTTTCTGAGTGCCATGCGGGCGTAGTGCAACTGGGACTTGGACGTGCCGATGGAGATGCCCAGCAAATCGGCGATCTCCTCGTGGCGATACCCTTCGACATCGTGGAGCACGAAGACCTTTCGTGCCCCGGGAGAGAGCCCCGCGATCGCGCCCTCGAAATCCACCCCGTGCGCCCGCGAGACCGGCCGGCTCGGCTCCGTCATGCCGCCCACGGGTTCTTCGACGAATCGTTTCCGCCAGCGGCCCCGCTCCGAGCGGCGATTCAGCACCACATTCACGGCCATCCGATGCAGCCAGGTGCCGAACGCCGCCTCGCCCCGGAAGGTGTGCAGCTTCTGCCAGGCGCGAACCAGGATCTCCTGGGTGATCTCGTCCACGTCCTCGCCCATCATCCGCCGCACCAGGGTGCCGATCCGGTTGACGTGCCGCCGGTACAACCGCTCAAAGGCATGCGCGTCCCCACTCGCCGCAAGGGCGGCGTCCACGGCGTCGGTATCGGCGGCGACAGCGTCGAAGGTGCGCAGGGCTTCGGTCCGGGCTGAAGTGGCGGTCATGCAGCGACTTGGACACTGGGACGGCGACGAATGGTTGGAACCCATATCCGGGCTGAGGGGCTCCGACGCATGCCGCCCCGACAAGCACCCGAATATAAGGATCGGGCTGGCATGACTCTGTCGGCCTCTGCCCTCGCCACACCCCAATCAGAGTGATCCCCGGCGACGTGGCGGTCAATCGGCCGGTTGCGGCCGGCTCACCGTCACAGCCCGATGGCGCGCGGGTCTCAACGCGCCGCTGCTCTTGAGGCATCGACTCGACCTGCCGATGACCGAGGGGGGTCGCAAGCCGAATGCTGGAGGGGTGCGGCCGCCGCGTGGATCTGGCCCGCTGCGGCCTCGAAGCAGAATGGCTCACGGCGATCCGGAGCTGGTGACCCGCGCCGCGCATGCGATGAAGGGTGGAGCGGGAAATCCGGATGCCGTGCGCGTCGCCACGCCTTGGCGCGCAACTCGTGAAGCAGGGCCGAGCGGGTGATCTTTCAGGCGCGGCTGGAGTCACCGGCGAGTTGGAATCCACGGTGGAGCAGGTCCGCGGGCGGCTGCAGGCCAGGGTGGAGGCGGCGGCCGACCGCGCCTGACACGGAGGCGCCGCCGCCCCTCAGGAGATCTCGCGCGAGCCAGCTCCCGCGGCCGTCGCCCCCACGACCAGCAGGCAGGCCAGCAGACCCGCGACCGCCCCGAGCGGATGGATCGGCGCGCCGAGCTCCACGCCTCCGACGCGACGTACCAGCCAGTCATGCGTCCATCCGCCGAGCGATTGGCCATAGGCCTGGGCAAAGGCCGAGTCCACCGGCAGCGGCGACCTCCAGAACTGGCGGAACCGATCGAGCCCGCGCTCCTGGATCAGGTCGGAGACGAAGGCACCGTCCTCGCTGGAGAGACCGCCGGAACGGCTGCCGTACACCGCGGCGACGCTGATCACGCCGGCGCCATGCGGCCTCGAGTGGCCGGGAGCGATGAGCTCAGCGCAGCGCAGCGCGTGGCCCCCCGCGCAGCTCGCCGAACCTAACGAGTAGATATACGGCTCCGGCAGCACCCCGACGATCCGCTGCATGAGGAGGGGCATCGCGGTCTGGTACCACGCCACCCGCTCGAACCAGGTGGCACCCATGCCGAACCCGCTGCTCCCACCCACGGCCCAGCTGATCGAGGCTGCCAGGTCGTATCGTCTGCCGGCCAGCCAGCCCGCGACGCCCGGGCCCGGCGTACCAAGGACAGCCCGCAGGACGCACGGCGCGATGGCCTGTCCCGCATAGCGACGGACGCTGCTCCGCCACCATCCGGCGGCATTCCCGGAGTCATACTCCCCCTGCCGCACGGCGGGCAGCAGCACCAGGCAGGTGTGACCATCGGTGAGCTCCGGCAGCAGGACCTGGGGTCGTTCCGCGGCGGTCCAGAGGTCGACGGGCTCGCCATAGGGGGAGGTGGGGGAAGCCACGACCCGCAGGCGGATCGAAGAATCGCTGCGCGGCGCGGTGCGCCACATCGTCCGCACCAGGGAGTCGAGCGCGGCGGTTACGACCGGCTTAAGGCCCCCGCGCGCCAGCACCACCGGAAACTCTCCCATCCCCGGAGAACGGCGCAGTGCCTCCTGCTCATCGAGCGCGATCGAGCGTTCCGCGGCGAGCGCCAGCCGCGAGCGCGGCGTCACCCGACCCATGTTCCAAGCGTACATCGACTGCATCCGCGACATCTCCATATCCGCGGCCGGCAGGTACGCCGCCGCGATCACTGCGCACGCGATCACGATGCACAGCAGCCAGCGGTGCGGGGTCAGTGCCATCGGCTGAACCTCAACGCAAAGGCGAGCCCCAGACCGCACCAGGCCATCGCCATCAGGAGCGCGAACGGTGTCACCTCCACGCTCCTCGGCCGGACCGCGAAAAGGCCCCGGCGCCAGACCCGCATCAGGGAGTCTGGCGGTACCCCCGCCGCAACGGCGAACCGCGTCTCGAGGGGCTGGCCAGCGGCCTGTACCAGCCGGCCCCAGGCGTCGGTCCCGCCGAGCCGCTCCATCTGCGCCACCAGCGCACGGCGCGCCGCGTCTCCGACCGCGGGCGGCAGCCGGTAGCGCGAGAAGCTGTCGGATGGACTCATGACAGTCCGCAGGAGAGTGACACAGGCCGCGTCATCCCGCTCTTCGACACAGGCGCTGTACTGGGCGGCGAGCGGCCACGTTTCCACCAGTGTGGCGATACCAGCGACCAGCGCCCGGCGCGCCGCCGGATCATAGGCGCCGATCAGCGGGTCCGGCACCTCCCGGAGCCCCAGCGCCTCGCTGCAGGCACGATCGTCCCCGATCATGCAGGACTTCGCTTGCACGGAGAGGGAGGTGACGAGCTCCAGATAGGCACGCTCGGCCACGACGCTCGAGTCGAGGCCGGCCTCCGGCGTGGCGGGATACCACGCGCCCAGCACGCTGTCGGCACTCCCCCAGAGCAGCAGATCAGCGTAGCGGAGCAACCCGGCGGTAATGCCGGCCCGACCGATACCCGCAACCTGATAGGTGATGGAGCCATCGCGGAGCCGGGCCTGGGCACCGAAGCTGCCGATGGTGGTATCGCTCGGTTCGATCAGGATCGGGAAGCGGGCCATCTCACCGGACAGCCGCCCGTAGCGCGCCTCAATCTGTGACCAAGCGGCATTCGTCGCCTGCTGCACCAGGGCGCGGTCCGCCTGACGAACAACCACGCGCAGCGCACCGGCCGAGACCGTGTCCGACTGGCGCTGCCTGAGGTTCTGCAGGTTCTCCCGCTCCGTCGCCACGCGTTCGGCCCGGTATTCCCGCAGCAGCCGCTCGGCGCGCGCCCGGGCCTCCGCCGCGCCCTGCGCCACGGCCGCACGCCCCGGCAGAAGGAGCAGGAGCCCAAGGATGAGCGCTGTCGTCGATCGGTCAGGCATCGAGCAACATCCAGCGTCCGGCAAAGATATCGAGCGGCCCCGTCGGAGAGGCCAGCCACTCGAGCAGCTTCAGGATCGGGTCCGCCCCGGTGATGCCCATGAGACTGAGCAGGATCTCGAGCGCGATGACCAGGGCCAGCACACCGATCACGACCTTCGTCAGGCGCGAGGTGCCGGCCGCGGCCGCAAAGGCGATCGAGAAGGCGACCAGCGTCGCGAGCAGAAAGCGAAGCGTGATGCCGCCCGGATACGCGTGGATCCCAGGCGGTACCTGCGTGACCGCGGTGGCGACCAGCGCTCCGATGCCAAGCAGCAGCACCGGGCTGAGCACCAGCACGACGCCGGCGCCGTAGCGGAGCAGCACGAACTTCCAGCGCGGGAGCGGCAGGCTCAGCGCATAGACGTGCCGCCCCGCCCGGTCCGGCATCCAGATGATCATCGCGACCAGCAGTCCGACGCAGAGCGCCAGCACCGGGTAGAGCGGTCCCAATCGCTGCATCCGCTCCAGCAGCGCGAGCGCCGGGAGGCCCGGATCGTACTGGCTCCGCACCGAGAGCACCGGCAACGCGAACCCCGCGAGCGTGAGCAGGAGCAGCGGGATCCGGGCCCACTTCCACTGGGTGTACAGCACGACGCTGAACATCAGGCCTCCTGCCGCGGCGCGCGCGCGGTACGCAACAGTTCGACGAAGCCCTCTTCGAGGTCGAGGTCGACCACTTCGCGGAGCGACGCACCCACGCCGCCGAAGTACTGATCCATCGGCGCCTGCCAGCCGCGGACCACCCAGGTCTCGCTCGCGCCATCGGTATACTCACGCGCGAGCACCACGAACGGCGTATCGCCAAGCTGCGCCGGCGCCCCGTGGACCCGGAGCCGCTTGATCCCGTTCTTGAAGCTCTGCATCGGCAGCTCCACGACCTGGCGTCCGCGATCCATCACGCCGACCCAGTCGCAGATCCGTTCCAGCTCGTGCACCAGGTGGCTCGAGATGAAAACCGTCGCCTCACGTTCGGACACGTAGTCGAGCAATGCGGTGAGTACCTCGCGGCGCACCACCGGATCGAGGCCGTCGGTCGGCTCATCGAGCAGCAGCAGGTCGGGCGCCTGCGCCAGGGCGAGCAGGATCATCAGCTTCCCCATCTCGCCCTTGGAGAGCCGGCCCAGCGGGCGGCTCTCATCGAGGCCGAATCGCCGGAGCAGATCGTCCCCCGAACGGCGATCCCAGCGCGGATAGAAGGCCGCGTGGTAGCGGATCGACTCCGCGACCGTGAGTGTCGGATACAGGTGCGGGCGCTCGGGGACATATCCCGTCGCGAGCAGTGCCCGCGGCGCCTCGGCCGGGACCGCATGCCCGAGCACCGTGATCGAACCGGCGTGCGGCTTGAGCAATCCCATGAGCAGCCGGATCGTGGTCGTCTTGCCGGAGCCGTTCGGGCCGAGAAAGCCGTAGACCGCTCCCGCGGGGACGTGGAGCGAGACGTCATGCAGCTCGAAGTTCCGGCCGGGACGGTAGTGGAGACCATGGGTCTCGATGGCGAAGCTCATCGCTCACCCCCTTCGAGTTCCCGCCCGAGCGCATTCCGGACGTCCTCGCTGCTGAGGCCGAGCCGCCCCGCCTCGGCCAGCATCACCCGCACCAGTCGGCGCGCCTCCTGATCCCGCTGGCGGGTGCGCCGAGTGGCCTCGACCTCCCGAACGAAAGTGCCCGCGCCCTGGCGCATCTCCACGAATCCCTCCGCTTCGAGCTCGCGATAGGCCTGGACCACAGTCGCCGGATTGATCCGCAGCTGGCCCGCGAGCTGGCGCACCGAGGGCAGCCCCGCGCCGGCGCGCAACTCGCCGGAAGCCACCGCGACCTTGATGCGGTTGGCGATCTGGGCATAGAGCGGGGTGGCGCTGCGCGGATCGATCTGAGCGAACATGAGAGTCCAGTGGCCCGTAAGTGTATCGTTGTTATGATACACTA
>JBDTTN010000099.1:0-7829 GCA_039930625.1 Gemmatimonadota bacterium
AGCGCGTTCATCGCCTTGAGCGGATAGTCGAAGAATTTGCCGTCGTAGTGAATGCGGGAGAGCCGCGGCACCGAGATGAAGTCCTCGCCCAGGATCTCGTACCAGAGATCCTCGACCGGCTTGATCTTGGTGAAGAAGCGATGGCCGCCGATGTCGAAGCGATAGCCCTTGTACTGCGCGGTGCGGGAGATGCCACCGACGATATCGTCCGCCTCGAGCACGGTGACATCGTAGCCCTGTTTGGACAGCAGGTACGCCGCCGTCAGACCGGCGGGGCCCGCACCGATGACCACCGTCCGGTCTCCAGGCTTCAGGGGCGCGACGTTACGGGGCGGAGTCGGAAGTGGCGTCATCGCAGTTCCAGGCTGAGTACCGTGCCTCGTGAAATGGCGACCCGGGAAATCCGGGTTACCGGACCCGGGAGAGAGCATCTCCCGGGCCACACCAGTATCCCACGACCTCGCCCGCTCCCCAGGCCATCACAAAGAGGAGCAGGAGCGGCATTGAACGAATCAGTTCGCGCCGGTGCCGGCGCTTCCGCCAGACCGTAGTGACGACTCGGCGCCACAGGATCGCCGGCAGGATCATCGCAGCGCACCCGAACCCGATTCGCCGGAGCAGGCTTCCCCCGACGACCCGGTTACCGGCGTACGAACGGGCATAGAGGTAGCGCTGCCCGAGGTACCCGAACACCGAATAGTGCATCCTGTGGCCGACGACGATTTCGGGATGCTGGTACAGCAAGATCCCGTCCCGCCGCAGGGCGGCGTGCAGCCGATCCTCCCATCCCCCGCTGCGCCAGACGGATTCATACCGTGCGAGCAGCTCGTGCCGGTAGGCCGTGTTGTTCCCGGTGATTGCAGCCACCGGTCCCGCCGGCACTGGCGGCATCAACGGGCTGTACTCACACAGGAACGCGGCCCAGTCCACCAGCGTCTCGGTCGCGGCATTTTCCACCGCCCCGCCGATGACATCCTCGCCGGCGGCCACGGCCGAGAGCAGCGCCTGCGCCCAGCCGGGCGGAACCAGCACATGATCCTCGATCACCGCAACGACGTCACCGGTGGCAGCCGCGAAGGCCATCGCGCGCAGATCGGGAATGGTGGTACCCGGCGGCGCCTCGAGAATCCTGACGGAAGGGAACTCCGCCCTGAGCGGGGCCCGCACCGTCTCACCCAGCCGATCCGCGACCAGTACCTCCAGCGACGCCGACCGGGAGTTCAGCATCAGCGCCCGCAGGCAATCGGCCAGATCGTTCCAGCCATTGACCGAGGGCACCACCACCGACAGCCCGCGGACGGCCTCGCTCACGCCACCGGGTTCCCGTGCGAAGCCGGCGTCGAGTCTGCAGGCCGGGCCTCCCCGCTGCCTGACTCGGCCACCAGCCCGAGGCGGTGAACCAGGATACTCTGCCAGTCGAGCCCGACCGCCTCCGCATCCGTCGTCAGGACCACGATATCTCCCGTGGCCGCCATCAGTCCGAGCCCCCGATAGCCATCGAGTGGAATCCCGGCCCCCGCAGGCACCAGTTGCACTCCCTCCGGCAGCCGGTGCAGGGATACCGGATCCCCGGCGCGGACCAGCAGCAGCTCAACCTGGAGTTCCCGACACGCCGGCAGCGCCGCGTCCAGCGCGCGGGTGACCTGCGCCGCCCCGCCGGTCGCGACGATGACAAGGGAGACCCGCGGTCGCGTTGCCAGAGAAACTCCGTCGAGCCAGGGTTGGACCATGCGGAGGGCAATACCCGGAGCGCGGCTAACTCCAAGATTGTTGCGCTGTTGCACGGCATGAGAGAGTTCGGTTCGGGGAGCCGGGGTGGCAATTGTAATGCCAATAAGGCGGTCGTTCATCAGAGGGAGAAAGATCGGCCTGAGAAACTAACCTAACGCGTTGGAATACATTGGCATAGGACGCCAGCACCAATCTCCGGTGGTCGAGGTAGAGTCGGACATAAACACTGGCTGGCAATGCGATTATCGCCAGAGGTTCGGCGCGGGCCCCGATGCTCGGACCGGCCTGGGGTCTCCCTTTCATGTTGCGGGGTGATTACATGTAGGCACTTCGCCACATGAGTGCGGTACTCGCGCATCGCGCCCAGAGCGCTTCGTTTTCCGGATTCCAGCGAGAGAAAAGTTAGCGAAGCAATAGCAATGATGGCCCTGCTCTTGCCCACTTGGCCCGAGATCAGAGGCATTCCCCGCACAACCGCTTCAGCGGCCCAAGGCCAATGAACAACGAGCCGAAGCCTGCGCCCCGCCACCTCCTCACGATCGGGCTCGAGGATTATTACCAGGTCGGGGCCTTCAACCGACTGATTCAGCGCGGTGAGTGGTATCGCTTCGAATCGAGGCTGGAGCGGAATACCCGAAGGGTTCTCGAGCTTCTGGACGCGCACCAGCAGCATGCCACGTTCTTCGTACTCGGCTGGGTTGCGGACGCGGTGCCCGAGCTCATCGCGGAAGTCGCAGCCCGCGGTCACGAGATCGCCAGCAAGGGCTATTACCATCGCAGCATCCGGGCGATGACCCCGGGGGAGTTCAGGGAGGATCTGGCCCGGGCGCGAGATGCCCTGCAGCGTGCCAGTGGCCAGCGCATTCTGGGGTACCGCGTCGCCGACGATTGGTTCCGGCCGGAGGACCTCTGGGCGCTTGATGTACTCGCCGAACAGGGCTACGACTACGACTCGAGCATCGGGCCGATCGGTCGCCGGTTCGCCGCGGAACCGTGGCGCCGCTTCACGCATACCCACCAGTTCGGCGACCGGACTCTGTGGGAGTTCCCGATCTCGGCGATGGAACTCCTGGGCTGGATGATCCCGATCGCGGGCGGCAACTGGCTCCGGCAGCTCCCGCCATTTCTGGTCGAACCGCAGGTTGCACGCTGGCACCGGACCTACACCGTGCCCTACGTGATGTACTTCCACGCCTGGGAGCTGGATCCGGAGCAGCCGAAGATCAGCGCCGCCCCCTGGCTCCAGCGGCTGCGGACCTACCGCAATCTGGACCGCATGCCGGAGCTGCTGGGACATTACCTCTCCCGCTATCGCTTCACCTCGATCGCGGAGCATGTGGGACTCGCGACCAGTGTCATCGGGCGGAAAACGCCGCGCCCGCTCCCGTCGGACGAGTCCCCCGCTCTGGCCGTCGCGGCCGCGAGCCCGGCGGACGGTGGCGACGAACGGACCCCGGTCACGGTCGTCGTGCCGTGCTTCAACGAGGAGCTGATCCTCCCCTATCTCGACAACACCCTGAAGAGCGTGCGGACCGCGCTCGCCTCGCGCTACGACGTGCGCTTCATCCTGGTCGACGACGGCAGTTCGGATGGGACGGCGGCGGCACTGCAGCAGATCTTCGGCGGGCAGCCGGGCTGCCGAGTCGTCAGGCACCCGTGCAATCTCGGCGTGGCGGGCGCGATCGGCACCGGTATTCGCCAGGCAGAGACCGAGATCGTCTGCTCGATCGACTGCGACTGCACCTACGATCCGCACACCCTGACAGCGATGATTCCGCTGCTCGGCCCGGAGGATGACCTGGTCACCGCCTCACCGTATCATCCCAACGGCTCGGTCCGGAACGTCCCCGGGTGGCGGCTCACGCTTTCCCGCACCCTCTCCCGACTGTACCGCCTGGTCCTGCATCACAAACTCGCGACCTACACCAGCTGCTTCCGGGTCTATCGGCGCAGCAGCGTGCTGCAGGTGCCGGTCAGGGACAACCGGTTCCTGGGGATCGCGGAGCTGCTCGGTCGACTCGATCTCATGGGCGGACGGATCGTCGAGTTTCCGACCGCGCTGCAGGTCCGGGTTCTGGGCCATTCCAAGATGAAGATCCTGGGTACCATCGTGGGGCATCTCGGCCTGATGACGCGACTCGCGTGGATGCGGGCATTCAGCGGTCAACGCTCCCTCACCCACCTCCCTCCCGCGAGCGTGGGCTCGGATGTGGTGGCCCGTGTCTGACATCGGGATTGTCGGGGGCGGGGTCCTGGGCATGACGCTGGCCTGGCGACTCCAGGCCGAGGGGCATCGGGTCACCATCATCGAGGGCGCGGCTGCCCCGGGGGGGCTCGCCGCTCCACAGGTGCTGGGCGGGTTCACCTGGGACCGCTTCTACCACGTCATCCTCCTCTCCGACGCGAATCTCCGGGGATTGCTGGAGGAGCTGGACCTGGGCGATCGGCTCCGCTGGGGCACGACCCGAACCGGCTTCTACACCGAGGGCACCCTCTACTCGTTTTCGACCAGCCTCGACTTCCTGCGCTTCCCGCCGCTCTCGCTCATCGACAAGGCGCGCCTCGCGGCGACGATTCTGCACGCCTCGCGCATTCGCGACGGCCGGCCGCTCGAAGCGGTGCCGGTCACCGAGTGGCTGGCGAAGTGGTCGGGGCAGAACACCGTTGCGCGCATCTGGCTGCCGCTGCTCAAGAGCAAGCTCGGCGAGAACTACCGGGTCGCGAGCGCCTCCTTCATCTGGGCGATCATCGCGCGGATGTACGCGGCGCGGCGATCGGGACTGAAGCGCGAACTGTTCGGGCACATCGACGGCGGCTACGACGTGGTGCTGCGGCGCTTCCGGGAGCGGCTGGAGGGGGCGGGTGTGCGGTTCGTGTGCGGCAGCCCCGCCGTGCGGGTCGATGGCTCACCGCTGCAGGAAGGCGGCGAGGTCTGGATCGAACTCGGCAACGGGTCGCGACTGCTTTTCGACAGCGCCGTGCTCACCGTGCCGTGCGGCCGGGCGGCGGCGCTCTGCCCCGGCCTCACGGAGCAGGAGCGGACCCGCCTCACCGGCGTCACATATCAGGGCATTGCCTGCGCCTCGCTGCTGCTCAAGCGTCCGCTGGCGGAGTACTACGTCACCAACATCACCGAGTCGTGGGTGCCCTTCACGGCGGTGATCGAGATGACGGCGCTGGTGGACCGGGCCGCCTTTGGCGGTCACTCGCTGGTCTACTTGCCGCGCTATCTGACGCAGGACGATCCCTTCTGGTCGCGCAGCGACGCCGAGATCCGGGAGGAGTTCCTCACCGCACTCGGGCGCATGTATCCGGATTTCCGGCGGGAGGATGTGCTCGCCTTCGAGGTGTCGCGGGTGCGGGAGGTCCTGGCGGTCTCCACCCTGCACTACACCGAGCAGCGCCTGCCGCCGGTCCGCACCTCGATGCCGGGCGTCTACCTCGTCAATTCGGCCCAGATCGCCAACGGGACGCTCAACCTGAACGAAACAGTGGGCCTGGCCAACGAGAAGGCGGCCGAGCTCGCACCGCTGCTGACCCGGCGCTCTCCGATGGCGGGCGTCTGACGTGACCGATCCGCGCCCGCTCGCCAGCGTCTCGCTCGACGTGGACAATCTCTGGTCCTACATGAAGACGCATGGGGATCAGGGCTGGGAGCGCCGGCCCACCTATCTGGACCGGTTCTTTCCGCCGGTCCTGGACGCGCTGGATGAACTCGCGCTGAAGATCACCTTCTTCTGCGTCGGCGTGGATGCGGACCGCGATGAGAACCTCAAGCCGTTCCAGAGTCTCACGGCCAGGGGACATGAAGTCGGGAATCACTCCTATGAGCACGAACCCTGGCTGCACCTGTATTCCCGGGAGCAGCTGGTGGCGGAGCTGGCGCGGACCGAGGAGGCGCTCGCGCGGGCCACGGGCCAGCGGCCTATCGGATTCCGTGGGCCGGGGTACAGCTGGAGCCCGCTGCTGCTGGAGATCCTGGTCGATCGTGGCTACCTGTATGATGCCTCCACCCTCCCGACCTATCTCGGGCCGCTCGCCCGCCGATACTATTTCATGACCGCGAAGCTCACCGACGCACAGCGCCGCGAACGCGCGGGACTCTTCGGCAGCCTCGGCGACGGTCTCCGCCCCGTCAAGCCGTACCACTGGCGTCTCGGTTCCGGGCGGACGCTGCTCGAGCTGCCGGTCACAACCATGCCGGTGATCAAGGCGCCGTTCCATCTGAGCTACCTGCTGTATCTGAGCCGGTACTCCGAGGCGTTGATGGTCGGGTACCTGCGTACGGCACTGACCGCCTGCCGGCTGACCGGCACCGAGCCGAGCTTCCTGCTGCACCCGCTGGACCTGCTGGGCGGCGATCAGGTGCGCGAGCTTGCCTTCTTCCCCGGGATGGATTTGTCAGGCGCCCGGAAGATTTCCCTCTTCCTCAAGGTGCTCCGGATCCTCGGCGAGCATTTCAGGCTGGTGGACATGAGCACGCACGCCCGCGCCATCCTCGGCCGGGGCGGGCTGCCGGAACGACCGGCAGTGCGCGGACCGGCGGCATCGATCCCCGAGGCAAGCGGGGCACCCTCGCGTCAGCTCAAGGCTGACGGTTAACGGGAGCGACGCGATCATGTGCGGCATCGCCGGGATGGTGCGGTTCGACGGGCAGGCGGCCCAGGTGGAGACGGTGCGCCGCATGGGGGATGTCATCCGCCATCGCGGGCCGGACGATTCCGGCGAGTTCGAGGAGGGCGCGGTCGCGTTCGCGCACCGGCGGCTGTCGATCATCGACGTCGCCGGCGGCCACCAGCCGATGGCCACCGAGCGCTCGGTGATCGTCTTCAACGGCGAGATCTACAACTACATCGAACTGCGCGACGAGCTGCGCGCGCGGGGCCACGAGTTCTGCACGGCGTCCGACACCGAGGTCATCCTGCGGCTGTACGAGGAGTACGGCCCGGACTGCGTCGCCCGCCTCAACGGCATGTTCGCCTTCGTGCTGTACGACCGGGTACATGGACAGGTGCTGTTCGCGCGGGACCACTTCGGGGTGAAGCCGCTTTACCTGCATGCGACGGCCGAACGGCTGCTGTTCGCCTCGGAGATCAAGGCGCTGCTGAGCGATCCGGGAGTGACGGCGACGGCGGACCTCGAAGGGGTGCAGGAGTATCTGACCTTCCAGTACGTGCTGGGCGCGCGCACGATGTTCCACGGGATCACCAAGGTGCTGCCGGGGGAGTACCACCTCATCAGCCTCACCTCGGGGGCGCACCGCTCGATCCGCTACTGGGAGCCCCGCTTTCGCTCCGACTTCGCCCATACCGAGAGCTACTTCGTCGAGCAGATCCGCTGGCTGCTGGCCGACGCCGTCCGGCTGCAGATCCGCTCCGATGTGCCGATCGGCACATACCTCAGCGGTGGTATCGACTCCAGCCTCGTCACCGCCCTCGCGTCCCGGGTGAGCGCGGGCCCGCTGCAGACGTTCACCGGGCGTTTCGCGGAGGGACCAGAGTTCGACGAGACCGGTTACGCGCGGATGGTGGCCGAGTCGTGTGGCGCGTCGATGCAGATCGTCACGCCGACCGAGGCGAACTTTGTCGATCTGCTGCCGCGGCTGGTCTATCACATGGACGAGCCCGTGGCCGGTCCTGGCCTCTTTCCCCAGTACATGGTGTCGCGCGAGGCATCCCGACGGGTGAAGGTGATGCTGGGCGGTCAGGGTGGTGACGAGATCTTCGGCGGCTACGCGCGCTATCTCGTGGCCTACTTCGAGCAGGCGATCAAGGGCGCCATCCAGGAGGACAACGAGGAGGCCGAGCACATCGTCTCCCTGGCCTCGATCCTCCCCAATCTCCCGGCGCTCCGGCAATACGTCCCGATGCTGCAGGGGTTCTGGCGATCCGGCCTCTTCGAGGAGATGGATCGGCGCTACTTCCGCCTGGTGGACCGGAGCGGCGGAGCCCTGTCGCTGCTCTCCGCCGATTTCCGGGCCTGCTACGGCCGGGATGCGCTCTTCGAGCGGTTCCAGCAGGTCTTCAATCATCCGGACACCAGCTCGTACTACAACAAGATGACGCACTACGACCTGGTGACGAATCTCCCTGCGCTGC
>JBDTTN010000100.1:0-7828 GCA_039930625.1 Gemmatimonadota bacterium
AGCCGCACTCAGCGACGGGAGCGGGACGACATCCATCGGCCTGGCCGGCTGGTCGTTGCTCGTCATACTCGCGCTTGTGCCGGCAGTGCTATCGCCTGGCCAGATCGGATGGGCGCATCCGGCGGTAGTCACTGGAATGTTCACCGTGCTGGATTGTCTGCGGCTGCTCCCCCTCCTATTCCTGGGGCTGCCGTTTCATGTCGCGCTTCCAGGTGAGGTCCCCGAGGAACTCACCCGACTCCTGTCGCTGCAGTTGATTCTCAGCGCGCTGGCGCTTGCCGCCTACCTATTGGGGATGGCACTGGCGCCACCGCTCGCCCGCTATCGGTTACCGGGTCGGTGGGTCGCGAAGACCTCGATCGCCTCGCTAGCATTGCGGGTGATCTTTCTGTCCGCGGCCGGGAGCATCTTGATGATCTTTTTGCGCGGCGGGTGGCGGGCGCACCTAGTCTCCCTCGGTTTTGGCCGCGCGACCTCCCTCGCCGGTGACTTCTACGCGGTCGCTGCACTATCTGTCGGGACCGTTGCATGGCTCCTCTGGTTCGCTAGCGACCCTGCCGCGACGCGTCGGCCGAGTTTCTGGGTGGGCGCGGTCGCGAGCATTCCGATCCCCTATCTCCTTTCAGGGAGCCGGAGTTCATTGGTGGCCCCGTTGATCGTCGCCGGCATCATACACGCGGCGCGGGGTGGGCGGGTCATGGTCCGGCTGGTTATGGCGGCGGGCGTAGTCGTCGTTTTCATGCTCGGCGCGCTCGCAGCGGTACGCGAGTCTGTGTGGCGGGGCACCGATTCGGATGCGTCCGTGCTGGCCAACGTCGACGGCACAAGCGCCATCCGCGCACTGCAGGAGATCACGTCCCGAAGCGGGGAGTCGAGCGCCATCCTCCCGATACTTGCCCGTGTGCCAGGCGACGTGCCTCCACTCTACGGCCAGTCCTACCTTGCGCTCATGGGCATCGCCGTACCGCGGTCGTTCTGGCCGGGGAAGCCGCGGTCCGTCGATGGCCGGGTGGGCGAGACGTTTTTCGGTGTCGGGTTTGGCATTCCGCCTGGCGGCCTTGGGGAGTCGTTCTGGAACTGGGGCTTGGCAGGGGTGATTGTCGCGTTCATGGCGCTCGGGGTGATTCACCGCTGGGCGGCCAATCTCGTCATCGCCAGCGGGCACTCGCCACCTGTGCTCACCGCGTACGGGTTCACGCTCTGGCTGCTCCGGACTCCTGGCAGTCCGTCCGTCGTCAACTGGGCCATCGCCGTCGTACCGCTGATCGCGGTGGCGTTGCTGGCTGGCCGACGCATCCCAAGCCCTGGAGGTGGGCCGCCAGATGCCTGATTACGCGGATTGTGCTGCATGTGGGGCGGGCGCGACCGTCTCTGGCCTCGCACGACAGCTCGGACGCTGGTCAATTCGGAACTGCCCCGTCTGCGACCACCGCTCGGCGCTTGTCGGTGAGGAGGCCGTGAACGTCTCGGCGCTCTATGGATCGTCGTACGACGGTTTCGTGGAGGATCCGGCCTTCGTGCGGGCTGTGGACGCCGAACTCGAGACTCGCTTCCGCGAATTCCTCCCGCCGCCGGCGCGGATACTGGATTTCGGCTGTGGTAACGGGGTCTTCCTCCGCCGGGCCAGGCGGGCGGGGTACGAAGTTGTCGGGTACGACATCTCCGAGAGCGCGGCGGCCTGCTGTCGGGAGCAGGGGCTCACAGCCTACGCCGGCCAGACCGCGCCCCTCCGGGAACAGCCACTATTCGATGCGATCACGCTCTGGGATGTGATCGAGCATCTTGAGAAGCCGGGTGAAGTGATCGCGCTCGCAGCTGAACTGCTTCGTCCCGGCGGATGGCTAGTGGTGAAGACGCCGCGGCTCCCCGGCGCGGCCTTCGCGCTGGCGCGGATGGTGGCTCCCTTGCGCGGCGCGATGCTGCAGATTCCAGCGCACCTCCAGTTCTTCTCGGAGGGTTCCCTCGGGCGCCTGCTTCAGCGCCACGGATTCAGTACCGTCCGGTTCCTGCCGATTCGTCCGATGCGGAGCGCAGCCAAGGGCGGCAAGATTCACCCCAAGCACCACCTTCTGTCCGCAGCCCTCCGGGCAACAGGATGCGGCAACCATTACGCCTGGGCCCGGCGTGACTGAAGCCCCTCAGGTTGCGCGCCGTCGGATCCTTTGCTTCACGACGAGCCTCGGGGGGGGCGGCGCCGAGAAACACTTGGTGCGGGTGGCCAACCACCTCGACCCGGCCCGGTGGGAGGTGCTGGTCGCGGTGATGCGGCGCGGGGGATCGTACGAGTCGGAGCTCGGCTCGCAGCTCACGCTTCGTTCGCTCGACGCCCGGATGGTGGCGGCTCCCTGGCGGCTCCGTACCCTCCTGCGGGAGTGGCGCCCCGCGCTGCTCTGGTCCGTTTCGGAGGCGGCCAACTGGGCCGCCGTGCTGGGGAGCGCCGGCCTCCGCAGTGTGCGGACCTGCATCAGCGTCCAAATCCCACTGACGATCCAGTACGCGGGTACGGGATACAAGCCGTGGCTGATGCTGGAGGCGCTTCGCATCGCGTACCCAAGGGCCGACCACATCGTCGCGATCTGCGACGGGGTCAAACAGGACCTCGAGATGCTTCGCCCCGGACTCGGAGCGCGGAGTGAGGTGATCTACAACGCCGGTTTCGATCAGTCGGTGCTCGACCTCTCGTTAGAGCCGCTGGACGGGGTGGCCCCGGTGGGGGAGGGCCCCATCATCGCTGCCTGCGGACGGCTGGCGCCCGCGAAGGGATTCCACGATCTGTTGGCCGCATTCGCAGCCGTTCGCGCCACGCGACCCGCACGGCTCTGGCTCATTGGCGACGGGCCGCTCCGTGGCGAGCTCGAGGCGCAGGCCTCCCGTCTCGGCATCCTCGATGCAGTCTGGTTCGCGGGGTTTCGGCGGAACCCCTACCAACTGATGCGCGCCGCCAACGTCTTCGCCCTCTCATCACACTGGGAGGGCTTCGCCAACGTCATCGTCGAAGCGATGGCGGTCGGTGTCCCCGTGGTATCGACCGACTGTCCCCACGGCCCCGCCGAGATCATCCGGGCGGGAGAGTCGGGATTGCTGGTGCCGGTGGGAGCGCCGGCTCACCTTGGCGCCGCGCTCTGCTCCGTGCTGGACGACCCAGCGCTTGCTGGCCGACTCTCGGTGGCAGGCCGCCAGCGTGCCGAGGCGTTCGAGGCGCGGGCCATCGCCGCCCAGTATGCCGCCAGTTTCGAGCAGCTGACGCGGGGCCGGGACTGAGATGTGCGGCATCGCGGGGTGGTGCGGAGTTGACCTGCCAGTCGAGCGACTGGTCGCCGCAGCCAACGCGATGGTGCAACGGGGGCCGGACGGACAGGGGATCTGGTGTGGGACTGGGGTCGGGCTGGCGCACCGGCGGCTGGCGATCATCGACCTCAGCGCGGGCGGCGACCAGCCGATGGCCACGGCCGACGGTCGACTTTGCGTGGTATTCAACGGCGAGATCTACAACTTCAGGGAGCTGCGCCACGAGCTGGCGCCGCACCGGGAATTCCAGAGCGGCACCGACACGGAGGTGCTGCTTCACGGCTACGATGTCTGGGGGATCGACGAGCTGCTCCGCCGTCTTCGGGGGATGTATGCCTTTGCGCTCTGGGACGAGGCCGCGCGTTCCCTGCACCTCGCGCGGGACCCGCTGGGCAAGAAGCCGCTCTTCTACGCGGAGGAGGATGGGCGCCTCTTGTTCGCGTCCACGATTCCCGCGCTACTGGCACTCCGCCAGCGGGCGCTGGAGGTGAATCACCGGGCGCTATTGGACTATCTGATCCATCTCTGCGTGCCCGGGGAGGAGTCGATTCTGGTCGGCGTGCGGCGGCTCCCGCCAGCGACTCGGGCGTTGTGGTGCGCCGGAGCGGCGCTGAAGCAGAAACGCTTCTGGCGACTCCAGGTCGAGGAGCAGGAGACACTTCCGGAGGAAGCGTGGCTGGACCGCATTGATGCCGCGCTCGACCGGGCGGTGGCCCGCCGACTCGAGAGCGACGTCCCGCTGGGCGCGTTTCTGAGCGGGGGCGTCGATTCGTCCTTGGTGGTTGCGCACATGGCCCGCCTATCGTCCAGGCCGGTCATCGCCGTCTCGGCGGGATTCGAGGAGGCCGCCCACGATGAACTCGATCACGCGCGCCTGGTCGCGCGGCATCTCGGGGTGGAGCATCACTGCCATGTCATCCGCCCGGATGCGGTCGCGACGCTGCCGGAACTGGTGTATCTAGCGGGTGAGCCGTTCGCTGACCAGGCGCTTCTGCCGACCATGTTGCTCGCCCGTGCGGCGCGCGCGCAGGTCACCGTGGTTCTCACGGGCGACGGGGGAGATGAGGGATTCGCCGGGTACCACAGCTCCTTGATCGCCCGCGCGGCATCGATCTATCGGCGGGGCCTGCCGGCCCCGTTCCGCGCCGCCCTGGCCGAGCACCTGGGACGGGGTATCGGCCACCGGGGTTCACGGCTCCTCCGGGTCCTTCGGCGGGTTGCCTTGGCCGGGCGAGGCAGCCGGGATCTGGTGTGGGAGTATGACCCGCTGGGTGAACGCGGCCTCCGGGGCCGGCTCGAGGGGCTGCTCGGCCCGGTGCTCCGTGAGGCGCTCACCGGTTGGGATCCCGATCGCCGGTGGCACGAAGCGTTTGCGGAGGCGAGCGGCCCGTCGGATCTGGACCGCGTGCTGCTCGCCGAAGTCGAGACGCTTCTCCCCGACCAGTTCCTCGTCAAGACCGACGTCGCGACCATGGCCCACGGCCTCGAGGCGCGCTGTCCCTTTCTCGATACCGAGGTGCTCGAGCTGAGTATGCGGATCCCGGCGGGTCTCAAACTGAATGGATGGCGCACCAAGCACCTGCTCAGGAAGCTGGCGTGTCGCTCTCTCCCCCGGGAGGCCATGGAACGGCCCAAGCATGGATTCAGCGTGCCGGTCTCTTCCTGGCTGCGGGGGCCGCTCGCGCCCGCGCTGACTGAGGTGCTTCTGAGTGCCCCCGCGGTGGGACGAGGGCTCTTCGACCCAAAGGAGGTCGCACGACTGATCGAGGCGCATCGGAGCGGCCGAGCCGACCACGGCCAGCCCTTGTGGGCGCTGCTCATCCTGGAGCTCTGGTTCCGGCTGTTTATCGACCGGTCGTTGTCGGCCGGGGATCTTGTGCCCACCGGCCGTTCGAGCGGAGCCACAGTGTGAGCTTGCCGCTTCGCATCGCCTACGTTGTCGCCTACCCGCAGCGACTGGCCGGGGCCAACCGCAGCCTACTAGAGCTGGTGCAGCACCTGCCGGCGGATATCGCGCCCACGGTCATCTGCCTCGGCGAGGGGGCAGTTGCCGACGCCTACCGGCAGATCGGCGTGCCGGTGGAGGTAGTCGAGGTGCGAGGGGCTTTAGGGCAGTTTGGTAAGGCGCTGCTGCAGACCTCCGCAGGGCAGCAATTGCGCATGGTGGGACAGGAACTGCTGCCGCTCACCTTCGCGCTCAGGCGGCGCTTTCGTGCGATCGGCACCGATCTCGTGCACGTCAACGATTCGCGTGGCGCGCTGCTGGCGGTGCCGGCCGCCCGGCTGGCCGGTCTCCCCGTGGTGGTGCATCTTCGCGGCGAGTTTCCGTTCGGGACCGCCGGGCGGCTGCTGTTCGAGCTGGCGCCCGACAGCATCATCGCCGTGTCCGACGGCGTGCGAGATTCGCTCTCCCGGTTTGGCCGGCGGAAGACGGTGACGATTTACAACGGCATCAGGCCGGAACCGCCACCGCGGACGCCGATCCCCTGGCTCGCAGGGCTACGGTCGCGCGGCGTCTGCGTTGGGGTGTGCATGGCCTCGGTGGTCCCCTTCAAGGGCCAGCATCACCTGATACGAGCGGTGGCCCGCCTCAACGCAGCCGGCCTTCGCGACCGTTTCACGGTATTCTGCGTTGGGGAACTAGTGCCGGGATATGGCGACTATCAGGATTGGCTGGCGACGCTGCGCGGGGAGCTGGGGTGCGACAATATCACCTTCGCCGGGTGGAGCGAAGACCCGTTTCGATTCTACGCCTCCGCGGACCTCAGCGTTTTGCCCTCGGTCTCGTCCGAGCGCCTGACACTTCCGGCGGGCACCATCGATGTTCGCGGGAACGAGGGATTCCCGCGGACCCACCTGGAGGCGATGGTCTACGGACTGCCGATCGTCGGGACGCGGATCGCCGGCGTCGCGGAGCAAGTCGAGGACGGCGTGACGGGACTGCTGGTTCCCGCCGGCGACCCGGAGCGACTCGCGGGGGCGCTCGAACGGCTGGCGCTCGACCCGGCGCTCCGCGCCCGGATGGGGGAGGCGGGCCGTGCGCGAGTGCTGGCCCGATTCTCCACCACGGCGTACGTGGAAGCGGTGTGCCGGGAGTATCGGCGCCTGACTTGACGCCGGGTCGAATGAATTTCCGCTAGTTCGGGCCGCAGGCTGCCAGCTCGGCGGCGGAGATCGGCGGTAGCGGGAATGGCGCGTGCGCCCAGGCGTAGGCGCAGACGCTCCTCGCGGTGACTACGCTGGTGCGTGGCCCGACGAAGAGGTACGCACCGTAATCCCGGGAGTGAACTTGGTGAATGTAGACGCTCCCGGCGTTACTGCCGAATACGGGCGAAATCAGTTCATTGCCGGGGAGCGGGACCAGCACCCGCTGGAGTGGGTTGGTGTCGAGCCAGAAATCGGCCGCGTCGGGGATGGTGGCTTCCGGCTGGATACGGACGGTGGAGCTCAGGGTGTCAGTTCGGAGTGTGGCTGCATTGCCGAACCTGATGGTGGCGGGCCCGAACAACCCGCCGAACCCGAGTTCGTGCTCGAAGTCGCGCGTTTCCGGAGGGGGGTGGTGGATCGTTACCTGGGTGAAGTAGCCGTGGTCCCCGGCTCGCAGCCACACGGTCCGGGAGAAGGGGTAGTCGAACGGCGCTGTCAGGTGATCGAAGGCAACCTGGTGGTTGCCGAAGTCGTAGCGGATCGCAATGATGGTGTCCGAGATCTCGAGCAGCTCGATGCCGGTCGGTCCCGTCTGGACGCTCGAGGCGACGTAGACATAGTCGCCATAGCTGGTGCTGGTGAACGGGAGCCACCTGGGGCCGTTCAGGATCTCCGCCAACATGCCGGCCTGCTGGTCCGCTAGTCCGGGTATCTGAAGCCGGATGAGGCCGTTCGAAATCACGGGTTTGCCGTTAGGCGCGACCGGGCCGGGCGCGGTGAGCCGGATGCCATTCACCGAAACCGCCAGCCCGACCACCTGCACGGGCAGCGTGATGCTCGCGGGGCTGGCAACGGCATTCAGGAAGGTGCGCCCTGGCAGCCGGGGAAGGAACTGGTCGCCCACCACCTGGCCGATCGCGGGATCCGAGACCGTCCAGGAAATGGCGGGTGCGTCGATTTCGTGGCCATTGGAATCGAATACCGTGGTCCCCAGCGTCTGGGACCCGGTAAGTGGGATTGGCCCGATGGGCGCGACAACCTGGATGCGCGCGGGCACCTGCCTGACCACGACGCGGATCAGAACGCTGAGTCCGTCCGCCGAGACACGGACGGTGCTTGTCCCAGCGCGCAGGGCCCGCACCACACCCGGCCGAGAGACTTCCAGGACGCCACTATCATCGGTCGCCCAGTCGATCACCGGCTGCGCGATGTGCACGCCGTTGCGATCGTAGGCGGCGACCGCGATCGACGCCTCGACCCCCACCTTATTCAGAGTGAGGTCGTGGAGGAACGGGCGCAGGTCGGCTCCCCGCTGCTGGACCCGGAGGAACAGGGTATCCGCGGCGCCATCGAGTTCGGCTACCAGACGGCCGAGGCCGTTGGCATTCGTAGT
>JBDTTN010000101.1:0-7824 GCA_039930625.1 Gemmatimonadota bacterium
GGCTGCGCCACCCGCTGTGTGAGCGGCGGAATCCCGCCGCTGCTCATGATCACCGATTCTATGGGGCGGGTGACGCACTATCTCCTCGCCGATGCGACGGGGAAGGCTGCGAGTGCGCTGTTCGCGGATTTCGCGGGCCGGCGGGTCGAACTGACGGGCGAGGTGATCCAGGACGCCGATCTGCCTGTGATACGGGTCCAGCAGACGGTGGTGGTGTGGTGAGGGAGGGGGGCGGGAGTGGCCGCAGCGCTCGATACCGCCGCTACCGTCCTATCGCCTCAAGGCGCCACCGCCGCCACGCTATCCACGAAGTACTGCGTGTCGCCGAACAGACTTGTCGGCACCCCGCGGTGCTCGGTGTAGTGCAGCCGCACCGGCTTGCCCACCAGTGAATCGAGCTGGCTGACTACCCGGGCATCGCGCACCGAGAACGACCACACCTGCGGTGCCACGTTGGCCACCACCGATTGCCAGAGCTCTCCCTCGTAGGTCTTGGAAATCCAGCCCTTCTGCGAGAACTTCTGCAGCGTCCCGCTCCGGTAGCCGTTGGAATAGTCCCAGTGCAGGACAATCCAGGTGTACAGGGCGAACACCGCGAGCGGGATCAGCAGCGCGAGCACCAGGACCCGGCGCCAGTGGCGGAGCCGTGACGGCGGAGCGGAGGCGGCGGTTTCGGGAGTTGTCATGGGGGCCAATGTAAGTCCGCCCAACCGCGGGCGCCAAGGGGCGCAGCATGCTGCGCCCCTATGGCGCCCTACTGCCGCGGCTGGGTGTTGAACACCAGACCCGAGGCGACCACGAACACCCACCCCGCCTTCTGCCGGTCGTTCTTGAAGCGGTAGGCGAAGTCCAGGCGCGTCGGGTTGGAATCCGCCGCCCGCGATGGGGACAGCCGGAGCCCGAAGCCCACATTGGTTCCGGTGCGGCGATTCTCGTTGTGATACCATGCGCCGCCGTGATCGACGAAGCCGGCGACCCCCAGGTTCAGCGACTTGAACAGATCCTCGGCGAAGATGTAGCGGTACTCCGCCGTGGCGAAGTAGGTCCGGTCTCCGGTGAAGGCATGAATCGGGAAGCCGCGCGGCCCCACGGCGAAGCCGAGATCGAACTCGGTTGCCGGCAGCGGATTCTTGATCCAGCCGATGTCGGCGTGAGCAATGAGCAGATGGTGCGGTTCGGGGATGTAGACGGCAGTCCCACCGAGCGTCACCGAGCCGGAGTCGAGACCGGCCGAATTGTAGAGTCCATTGGCCCGGGCATCGAGCCAGCCAAATCCCTGCCGTATGCCGGTCCCGATGCGCGCCTGGGCGAGCACCCCGATGCCGCCCTTGTCATACCCCAGGAACGAAGGCGCGGCGTAGAGACCGATCCGCGCCAGCCGACTGACGTCCACATCCTCGTCGCGCCCCAGCCGGGCGAAGCCGCGGGTCACGACATACTTGGCCCGCTGCCACTCCATGAACGCGCCCACGAGTCCGGTGACGGTCTGGGTGGTGGACTTGAGCGGCCAGACCGCATAATCCTCGCGCCGCACCGCGCCGTTGAGTCCCACGCGCAGGTAGCCACCGGTGCCGGCGATGATTGCCTTGGTCACCTCGACGCGACCGTAGAGATACTTCCGGCGCAGCGAGTCGCTGGCCGCGGTTACCCCGTCGCGGAACTGGAGCACCCGCTCGTTGCGGACGTCGAAAGCCGTCGAGACACCTAACCGATCCGACAGCGAGAAGAACGGCCGGTCGACCTGGATGAGCGCCCGCTTGCCGTCGGACCGGGTCTCGTAGCGGAGCCCGAGCGAGACGGTGCGCGCAATGAGCCGAGGCTGGACGAATTGAAACCCGACTGAGTTGCGATCGGGTGTATGGTGATAGCGGATGGCGAAGAAGCTCGCGGTGCCCGCCAGATTCCTTTCGAGCAGCGCCGCCTGCCAGTCGGTCTGCTTGCCGGCGCTGCGGAAGCGGAAGTCAAGCTGCGTCGACCAGCCATCCTGGGCAAACACCTTCAGCACGAAGCCGGTGTCGGTCGTGACGGTGTCGATGCGCACCTTGCTGAACACACCTATGGCGCGCAGGTGCCGGGCGGACTCCGCCACCCGCGCCGAGTCATACGCCTCTCCGGGCTGTAGCAGGATCTCCCGCTCCACCACCCGGCGGGCCGTGACGATGTGCAGGCCGTTCACCAGGCGCGGCACCCAGTGGCGCGCCTCGGAGGAGTCGAACACATCCGACTGCCGTATCTCGATGAACTTGATGATCGGCCGGCCGAGGGAATCGGTCTCCGCGAGGTATGGAAACGGCCCCTGGCCCGCGGAATCCCGCGGTGCGTTCAGCTGGGTGGTGTCGGCGGGAGGCAGGCTGTCCTGCGCCCGCAGTGCCACGGGCAGGGCCAGCGTGAGGCAGACTGCGAGGGCACGAAACGACAGGGTGAACTCCGGAGCTGTGAGGGCGAATCATACACCGGCCCGAGCGAGCGGCGTAAGGGCGTGGCGGCTCGCTACGAGGCGCGCTAGCTTCGGCCCGTGACCGTGACCGAGACCGTCGCGCTCTTCAATACCAACTTCCTTCCCTACTCGCAGACCTTCGTCTACGAGGAGATCCGCCAGCACGCGCGCTACCGCGTCGAGGTCTTCTGCCGCCGACGCCAGCTCGCGGATCGCTTTCCATTTGAACCCGTTCATGAAGCCGGACCGCTCTACGGCGTCACCTGCCGCTCCCGCGCCTTCGACGCCCGATTCCGCGCAGTGCGCTTCACGCTGATCCACGCCCACTTCGGGCTCGGCGCGGTGTACGCCCGGCCGTTCGCCCGGCGCCATCGACTGCCACTCATCGTCACCTTCCACGGCTACGATGTTCCGCTGCTTTCGAGTCCGCGCCGCTGGCTGCCCCAGCACCTTCGCTATGCGATCCAGGGACCCCGCGTCCTCCGCGACATGACGCTGGGCCTCTGCGCCTCAAGCGAATTGAGGGCGATGCTCGAAGCGCTCGGTGTTCCCGCCGCCCGACTGCGGGTGCATCGGCTCGGGATTGACCTCTCCGAGTTCACCCCCGGGACTCGGCCCGAGGACCATTGTCTGGTCGTCATGATCGGGCGCTTCGTCGAGAAGAAGGGATTCGAGTACGGCCTCGCCGCCTTTGCTGAAGTCGCGCGGGAGGAGCCGGGGCTTCGACTCACCCTGGTCGGTGACGGCGACCGCGGAGCGGCGCTGCACAGGCTCGCCGCCGCACTCGGTGTGGCGGACCGGGTCAGCTTCACCGGGCCGCTCCCCCCCGACCGAGTCGCCGCGCTGCTGGCGGAGACCCACATACTGCTCGCGCCCAGTGTGGTGGATCGTGAAGGCAACCGCGAATCGGGGCTGATCGTCGTCAAGGAGGCGAGCGCCTGCGGAGCGGTGCCGATCGGGACGCTGCACGGCGGCATCCCGGAGATCATCGACGATGGCGAGACCGGATACCTTGTGGCCGAGCGGGACACCGCCGCCATCGCTGATCGGTTGCGGCTGCTGGTCCGGAACCCCGGGCTGCGCGACCGACTCGGCGCCAACGCGAGAGAGAAGATGCGTCGCGAGTACGACAACGTCGCACGGGTGCGCGCGCTGGAGGAGCACTACGACGACGCGCGAAAGCTCTTCGAAGTCGCACAGCGAGAGGGAGCGCGGTAGGCGGAGGGATCACTCCACGAACGGGAGCGCGAGCGCGCTGAAGAGCTGGCCCCGAGCGTGCGCCCGCACGTAGTCGGGAGTGATGGCCGAGACGATTTCGCGGGTGCGTACCGAGGCGTACCAGTGCACCAGGCGGGTGTCGGGACGGAGCACCTCGGCGAGCGCCACGCGGCCCGCCTGACGAAACCAGTGCAACGAAATCTCGGGTCCGAGTGGATAGAAGACAGAGGGAGCCAGGACCCTCAGGTCGCCGCCGGCGTAGCCGTCCACCTGCTGCTGCAGGAGGTGCGTCCCGAGAGCGTAGCGCACCCGCCGGCGCGCGCGGGGCAGCTCGACCATGCGCAGGAGCAGCTCCGCGATGAACCGGTGGCGCGCCTCACTGCCGAGCACCGCGTTGTTCACAGCCGCAGGATACAGCCCCTCGAGGCGCCGGAAAGTTCGCCACCCACCTGGCAGCTTCCGAAGCGCTGAGCGAGTCATCCGGCGGAACAGCATCGCCGTCCGGGTCGCAAGCGTCGGATTCGACAGCACGCCGTACGGCCGGATGATGTGTTCCCTGCCGCAGAACACGCCGCCGGGTTCAAGCAGCGGCGCGAACGACCCCACCGTCACCGTGTCGGCATCGAGGTACGTACCGCCTTCGAGGAAAAGCAGCGCTGCCCGCACCACATTCGCCCTGGCCGCGAGCTCCTCGAGATCCCGGAACACATCGACCAGTTCGGCTCCGCGCGCCTGCTCGAGGAGCCCCTCGGGATTGAGACGGCGCGCCTCGAATCGGGGCAGCGCCCGCAGCTCATTCCACCAGGGAGAGCCGCTCAGGTCGTCGGCGTGATGCAGCACCACGCGGTGGAATTCGCCCCGCTGGACCGCCGAGCGGATCGCGAGCAGGTGCACCCAGAGGAACTCGCGCCCGAACCAGATGAAGTGGGCGATCGATGGAATCGCGGTTGCCGTCACGGTGCGGAGATCAATTCGGACATCGATGCGGAGAGCTGCACTGCCATGCGCTCCCAGGTGAAGTCACGCAGTACCCGGGCGCGTCCTGCCTGACCGAGCCGGTGACGCAGTTCGCTGTCGTTCAAGAGCCGGATCGTGGCGTCGGCGAGCGGCCCCGGAGCCCCGGGCGGCACGAGCAGCCCGGTCTGGCCATCAACGACCGCATCGGAAATGCCCCCACTGGTGGAACCGATCACTGCGGTGCCGCAGGCGTTGGCCTCCAGGAAAACCAGACCGAATCCTTCGACATCCGGGCGTTCCTCGCGGGCCGGCATCACGAAGAGATCCGCCATGCTGAGCAGCGGTGTGATCGTCTCGTCGGGAACCAGGCCGAGAAAGCGCACTCTCGCCGTCACGCCGAGGCGTTCGGCCAGCTGCTCGAGGCGGCTGCGATCGGGGCCGCCGCCAGCGATGATGTACTGCACCCCGGGCACGGCACTCGCGATGGCCGGCAAGGCCTCAAGCACGGTATCTATGCCTTTGCGGGGGACCAGGCGGCTGAGCGTAAGCAGCACCTGCCTGCCTTCCAGTCCCAGCTCGCGCCGCTTCTCCGCTCCCCCGCGGGGTTCGAAGCGTTCGATGTTGCAGCCGTAATTCACAACTTCGGCCGACCGGTAGGCGATGGCTTTTTCGCGGACCAGCTGCAGGGCATAGTTCGATCCCGGAAAGAGCCGGTCCACGGCGCCCATGGTGTAGCGGCGCGCGCGGTCGTAGAGGGCCGAAGCACCGAGATGGGCGTAGTGCATGGTCAGCACCTCGCGCCCGTGCACGGCGGCGCAGACCGCGTAGGGCCCGAGGAGGTGTCGGCCGGCAACAGCGGCCCACGCCGACTGCCACTGTGCACCGAGCACAACGTTGAACCGAAAGCGGCCCTTGAGACGGGAGAGATGCGCGAGGACGGCGGGCGCGAAGCTGCTGCGGGATCCCGGAATGCGGACCACATCGAACGGAAGTGCGGCGTCGGTGGCCTCGTATCCGGCGACGCGCGGAGCCACGACGGCGAACGACTCGCACCGCCCGACGAAACGCTGCGCGATCTCCGCGCAGTACGTCTGGATCCCTCCGACGTCCGGCGGAAAATCCTTCGTGACGAGCAGCAGTCTCATATTCGGGTGAGTGTAGTCCGCGGGTATGGGGGGCGCAAGCAGCGGCGCGCCGGGTGAGCAGCGCGGGGCGGGTTCACTCATCCAGGAGCTATTGCGCCTGCTGCTTGCGGGGGAGGATGTCCCCCATCCGGAGGTGCATCACGTAGCGCAGATAGAGAGCGTGGCCGCCGAGCGCCAGGGTGGCAAGCAGTGCAAGCATCAGCACCGGGGAGCCGAGTGAGGCGCGGAGCAGCGAGCCCAGACCGAGCAGCAGCGCCAGCGCTGCGATTCCGATCGCCGGTTTGAGCAGCGTCCGCAGGAAATCGCCGGCCTGGATGGGGGCGGAGCGACGCACCATCACGTAGTGCGCGATCAGCGGCACGGGGTAACTGAGCAGCCACACCCACGCCACCCACAGGGCGCCCTGGCCGGGCGGCGCGAGCGCCAGCGCGATCGCGAACCCCGCGACCAGCGTCCCGCCGGTGACCGCCGAGTCCACCACGGCGTACTTCGGGTGGCCGGTGGCGATGTAGAGCTGCGGGAAGAGCTGCGACATCCCGCGCAGCAGGCTCGCCCAGACCAGCACCTGGATCATCGGGACGGCAGGCAGCCACTTGCCGCCGCCGATGAGTGAGAGGATGTCGCGGCTCGCGAAGCAGAGAAAGACCGCGACCGGTCCCAGAAACAGGAAGAGCGTGCGCGCGCTCCGGTTGAACGCCTGCGCCAGCTCAGCCGGCTTCTCCCGGAGCGCGGAATAGATCGGGAACTGCACCCGGTTCACCAGCTGCAGCACGATCTCCAGCGGAGTCATGCCGAGCTGAAAGGCGGTCTGGTAGATGCCGAGCACGCTGGCGCCGAGCACCCGCCCGATCAGCAGGTTGTCCATGTTGCGGTAGGCCTGATAGAGCGTGCCGGAGGCGGAGACCCGGAGCCCGAAGCGGATCGCCTTCCGCACCGCCACGTCCGCGGCCTGCCACGCCGGCCTGAATGGTGCCAGCCGCCAGAGCGCCAGGCAGAGAAAGACTCCGCGCGCAAGGTTCGAGATCACCAACCCCCACGCACCGAACCCCGCCGCGACCAGGACCACCTTGGTCAGCGCCTCACCGAGGGTGGCGAGGGTCTGCACGGCGCCCGAAGTCTTGAAGTGGAGATCGCGCGTCAGAATGTTGAGCGGGACGAGAGCGGCGCCGACGAAGATGAGCTTGGTGGCCGCCACCAGCATCATCGGGTAGAGCCGCCAGTCGGCGTAGAAGACCGCCAGGTAGGGGCCGACCGCGGCCATGATCGCCACCATCGCCACGCCAAGCAAGGTCGAGAACCAGAAGAGCCCGGAGAGATCCTGGTGTGTCAGGTCGCGCTGCCGCACGATGACGTAGCTGACGCCGAGTCCGTTGAAGCTCTCGAGCAGCACCGAGACGCTCCAGGCCAGCGCCGCGAGACCCACCTCCGCGCGGGAGAGGAACTGCAGCACCAGCAGACTCCCCCCGACATCGAGGATCCGCATGGCCACCGTCGACGCTCCGGACCACCAGAGGCCGCGCTTCATTTCATGTCGCGCGTCGATCTGCCGCTCGGTCACCGCCTACCCTCCATCCGATTCGCTGGCGGCACGCCGGTAGCGTCGGTAGCTTGCTCCGCCGTGCGCATTCTCTACAGCTACGACACCCCGATTCCAGATACCGGCGCCGACACCGAGCAGGTGATCAACAACGTCGCCGCGCTCGCGCGGCGCGGCGTCGCGATGGAGCTGCTCCTGCCGGGCCCCGTCACCGGCGCCGGGGACGCGGCGGCCATCCGCGAGTATTACCAGGTCAGCGGCGAGATCGATGTGCAGTTACTGCGCTGGCGTTATCACGGAATCCGCGCGCTGGAGAAGTGGTCGCATGCCCTGCGCGCGCCGGCGCATCTCTCTGTCGCCTCGGCGGACCTGATCTACACCCGGAATCTCCCTGGTGCGTGGAGCTTTCTGCGGGCAGGCCGGCGCGTCGTCTACGAACACTTCCGCCCCTGGGGCGATCAGTACCCGCTGCTGCAGCCCTTTCTCCGCCAGGTGCTGCGGCACCCGAATCTCGTCGGCGCCGTCTTCCA
>JBDTTN010000102.1:0-7804 GCA_039930625.1 Gemmatimonadota bacterium
CTGGGCCCCGCGGCTCAGCGAGTCGAGGATGAGCTGGCCGAGCGAGTAGCCTTCGAAGCTCGACGCCCGCTTCCAGCGGTTCGCGATCTCGGCGGCCTCCCGCCGGAAGGCCGCGGGGTTCGCGCCCGGCCCCGGCGTGGCGATGGCGGCGAGGTAGCGCGCCGAATTGTCGGCATCCCCCATCACCAGCGCGAAGTAGTAGTACAGGAGCGCTCGGCGCAGCTCCTCGTCCAGCCGACCCACCATGCCGAGATCGATGAAGCCCAGCCTTGGCCCGGGCAGGATCATCAGGTTTCCGGGATGCAGATCGGCGTGGAAGAAGCCGTCGCGATACAGCATGCGGATGATCGACTCGGCCCCGCGATCGGTCAGGTGGCGGCGTTCCTCTTCCGGTAATGCCTGCGCCTCCGCCGAATCGGGGCGAATCCCGTCGAAGAACTCCATCGTGAGCACGCTGCGTCCCGAGAGTTCCCGGTAGATCTCGGGGAATGCCACATCCGGCGTGTCGGCGAAGTTTGCCGCGAAGGTCTCGGCGTTGTCGGCTTCCCGGCGGAGATCGACTTCTTTGAGGGTGTACTCGGAGAACTCGGTCACGAGCTGCTTGGGCTGGAACCGCGGGATGATGAGTTCAGCCAGGCTCCCCAGCATCCCGAGCAATCTGGCATCTCGCTCCAGGGTCTCCCGGATTCCCGGCTTCACCACCTTGATAATGACCGGGTCACCATCGAGGGTCGTGGCCCGGTGGGTCTGTCCGATAGAGGCCGACCCGAGCGGAATCGCGTCGATTTGCAGGAAGAGCGCCGAGATGGGGCGCCGCAGATCCTTCTCGATGATCGCGACCAGCACCGGGAGCGGCACGACCGGCAACTGGTTGAGCAGGGACTTGAGCTCGGTGGTGATGTTCTTCGGGAGCAGGTCTTCCCGAAGGCTGAGGATCTGGCCGAGCTTGATGTAGGTGGGGCCGAGTCGCTCGAGCCGTCGGCGGAGCTGGACCGGGAAGGGCTGGGCCCGGAGCTCGCGGTCCACGAATGGAGCGGAGAGCAGTGCTGCGACCCGGATCAGCAGGAACTTGAAGCCGCGGCCGGTACCCTCCTGCTTCGCATTGCGGACGTACGCGGCAAGGCCGCCCCACAGGAGGCCGAGGAAGTGACGGTAGGTCGCGAAGAGACGGGTGAGCAGCCCCGGCGGGCTGGTCACCCGCATGATCTCAAAGCCGCGGGCGCGGAGGATCTCCTCGTTCGAGGCTTCAGCTTCAGCGATTGCGTCCATACTCCTCGTGCGACGAGACCCATTCCAGCGACGAGATTGCGGCCGCGAGCGAGATTTCGCCGGCGAGCACCGTCCCCGCGATGATCTCCGCGAGCTTGTTCACCTTCCCCTTGCCGACGCAGCCGAGCACACCGAGGCACTCCCGCTGAGTGGGGAGGCCGGTGCCTCCGCCATGGGTCGCCACGATGAGCGACGGAATGGTGATCGACAGATAGAGATCCTTCTCGGGGGTGATCTCGGTGTACACGATTCCCGCCGACCCCTCCGCCACGTTGGCTACATCCTGGCCGGTGGCGATGAACATGGCGGTGATCGCGTTGGGCGAATGCAGGCCGTTGTTGTTGGCGCCGGAGAGAATCGAGCCGACATTGGCCACCCCCCAATGGTAATGGAGGCTCTCCGGCTCCACCCGCATGACTTCCAGCAGCACATCCCGCTTCACGACACACTCCGCCGTCACCCGCTTGCCGCGGGTCCGCATCAGGTTCACCTGGGAAGCTTTCTTGTCGGTGGCGAGGTTGGACTCGAGGTAGAACCGCCGGATGGTCTTGTTGTTCTCGAGAATCCAGCTGCTGGCGGCATAGGTAGCTCGGCCCACCATGTTCTGGCCCGCGGCGTCTCCGGTGAAGTAGTTGAAGCGCAGGAACGCGAACTTGCTGGCGAGATAGGTGTCGATGTACTGCAGCTTTCCGACACGCGTGGTGGACTCCGCCTCACGGCGGATCTCATCCATGTGCG
Organism: Gemmatimonadota bacterium; assembly: GCA_039930625.1. Classification (GTDB taxonomy): domain Bacteria; phylum Gemmatimonadota; class Gemmatimonadetes; order Gemmatimonadales; family GWC2-71-9; genus JADJOM01. Next base: position 2,008 of record JBDTTN010000102.1, read on the forward strand.
CATCCACCCAGTCGCGGAAGGCCCGGGCCTCCCGTGCAGTGTCAAAGATGAAGACGGGCGCCCGCTGCATGTGGTCTGCCTGGACGGTGCATACCGCCCCGCCGCAGAGATTGAGCACCTTTATGCCGCGGTTGTAACTCGCGACCAGTGTGCCTTCGGTCGTCGCCAGTGGAATGATGAACTCGCCGTTGGCGTGTTCGCCATTGATCTTGAGCGGGCCGGCGAAGCCCAGCGGGATCTGCGCGACGCCGGTGAAATTCTCGATGTTCCCCTTGGTCAGCGCGGGATCGAAGGACGGCTTGTCCACGTGCTGCAGCTTGGTCCCGCTGAATTCCTCGACCCATCGCTGCCGCTTGGCGATGATCTCCGGCGTGTAGTTGTTGTCTTTGGAATAGGGCACCGACTTCGGCCGCGCGAGCGGAGCCGAGACGTGATCCTTCACCTTGACGGTGAGCACGCCCACCCCTTTCACCTCGATCCCGATCTCGATATCCACCGTGCCGTCCGGCAGGGTCCGCCCCGGTGCCCGCAGGTGCGCCACTCGGCGCAGCGGAAAATCCTCCGGACGTTCGGGGGTGATCATGGTGGCTGGGTGCCAGTGACCGTCGCCCAGATCGACCTGCAGATCCTTGGCCAGGATCTCCAGGTCGTTGAAGCGGAGCCGGGAGATCCGGGTGAGCGTGACGTCGCTCAGCCGATTCTTGAGACTCAGGCGGCAGCCATCCGGATCGTTGATGAGCGAGCCGAAGGTGTACATCTGGCGGAGCAGCAGCTGGGGAATCTTCATCGGGTTGATCCGGGGATAGGGGCCGAGCCACTAATGTGCCATGCGATGCGATGCGCCGCCAACTCAGCCTTCCCAGGGGCGGGTGCCCGACTCGAGGCCACGTAACAGCGCGGCGATCTCCATGGGCCGTTCCGTCGGGACAGCGTGCCCGACACCGGGCAGGGTGACCAGCCTCGAATGCGGGAGCCGGCGCTGCATCGCTTCCGACCAGCGCGGGCGCACCACCCGGTCGGCGGTTCCCGAAACGACGACCGCAGGCGCGCGCACCTCGCTCAGCTGCTCGAGCAGCGAGGGGCGTGAGGCCACAGCCCGCAGCGCCTGCACCAGCGCGGGTGCGCGCATCGCGCTCACCACGCTCTCCCAGCGGGTGATCTCGCCGGGATTGTTCTGCCGAAACTCCTTGCTGAAGGTGCTCCGTGAAGCTTCATGGGCCAGGAACTTCGACGGCCCGGCGATCTCGATGATCTTGGCGAGCGCCTTGATCTCCGCGATCCGAACGAGCTCTTCTGCCGCGGCACTGGTCCCGATCAGCGCGAGCCCCGTCACGCGATCCCCGTGGCGGAGCGCGAAGTCCGCGGCAGCCATGCCTCCCATGCTGAAGCCGGCGAGGGTGACCTTTTGGATGCCGACTGCTTCGAGGATCGCGAAGAGATCATCCGCGAGGTCGGCGATCGTCCAGGCCGTCTCCGGCACATCGCTGCGGCCGTGGGCACGCAGGTCGGGTACCAGCACGCGATGATCGCGTGCGAGCTCCGCGCTGAGCCGGGCGAACATGCCCGCATCGCACCACATGCCGTGCGCGAGAAGCACCGCCGGCCCGGCGCCGAGATCATCGACACAGAGCCGGAGCGCGCCGCGCGTGATCCAGCGCTCGGTCAAGCGGGCGGAGCTGACGCGGCCGGGGCTGGCGGCGCTTTGGGAGCCGGACCGGCTCCGGAGATGCTCGCGGCGAACCTGATCCAGAAGAGTTCGGTCAGCTTCCGCGCGGTCCCCTCCATCAGGCTGGCGCCGATGCCTGCACCGCTGCCGCTGATATCGGTGTCCGCCTTCCAGCAGATCCGGGTGCGGGTGGCGTCGATCGTCGCGAGAGAGAGTTGGGCGGTCACCTCGACCGCCGACCCGTGCGCCCGGCCCCGCGCCTTCATGGTGAAGTAGTTCGGCGGATTCACCTCGACCAGCGCGACATCGATGCCGAAGCGGAGCTTCATATATCCGACACCGAAGCCGGTGATGACCTTGAAATGCCGAGGGTCAAACACCTCGACCGATTCGACCCCCGGGCCGTGCCTGGCCACGAAGTGCGGGTCGATAATGCGGGGCCAGACATCGGCGATCGGTAGGCCGACTTCGGGCGCGCCAGAAAAGCTGAGTCGCATCAGCGGCGTTCCTCGAGTGACTGGAGATCTGCCGGCGTATCCACGTCGGGATTGACGCCGGGCACATCGATGGTGGCGATCGCCTCGGGATGGCGCCGGAAGAGCGGACCCAGCCCGGTATCTCCGGCGAGTCCCTCGGCCCTCGGCCACATCGAACGATCCAGCAACACCGGATGCCCAGGGATATCCTGCTGTCGGGCATAGCGCGGCCGAACGCTGAGCCTGGTACGGCGCCACGCGGCGACGAGGAGTGAGATAGTCTCGACGCTCAGCAACGGCTGGTCGGCCAGCACGACCAGCGCGGACTCGGCGGGCGGAGCCAGCGCTTCGAGTTCCGCCAGGCCGAGTCGGAGCGAGGTGGCGAGCCCGGAGGTCGCGTCCCGATTCTCGATCAGCCGGAGCCCCGCCGCCTCCAGCGCCCACGTCAGAGTCGTCGCGCGGGGCGGGATGATGGCCACCCCACCGGCCAGTTCCCCGGCGTGGATCGCCTGGGCGACCGTCGTCGCGACATGCGCGATCAGCGGCCGGCCTTGGAAGGGCGCGAGCAGTTTGTCGCCACCGAAACGGGAACCGGCCCCGGCGGCCAGGACGACGGCGTACGGGGCCGGCTGGGGCATCGTCGCAATAGCTTCCGTGTGTTGGGCGGATGGCAGTCGAGTCGTTAACGCCATGAAGGGAAAGATATCCTGCAGGCGGGTCTTGCCGAAGCGGTCAGGCTGCGTGGCGAGTCAAGGCTCGACGCTTTCGAACTCGCGGCGCCGACGGGCTCTTGGGGAAGCGACGGCCGTCAGTCCGTGGGTCCCCGGTGCGGCGGACAGGCGGCGAGCCACACCTGCTCGACTGGATCGAAGACCCGGGAACGAGTGAGGAAGCGGACGCCCAGCGGTGCCTCCAGCGAGAAACCCCCGCCCCGGCCGGGTACCACATCGATGATCAACTGGGTGTGCTCCCAGACCTCGTACTGCAGGGCTCCGATGTAGAACGGTGTTCCACCGATGTCCCCGAGCAGGACATCACGGGCACCGATCCGGAACTCGCCCCGCGGATAGCACATCGGAGAACTGCCATCGCAGCAGCCCCCCGACTGGTGAAAGAGCAGCGGTCCGTGCTCCGCCTCGAGGCTGCGGAGTACCGCCGCCGCCTCCTCGGTGACCAGCACCCGTGGCACCGAGTGCTGGCCCTCCGGCGGGAGTGGGCTCAGAAGAATCCCAGCTTCTTGGGGCTGTAGCTGACCAGCAGGTTCTTGGTCTGCTGGTAGTGATTCAGCATCATCGAATGATTTTCCCGGCCAATGCCGGACTGCTTGTAGCCGCCGAAAGCCGCGTGGGCGGGGTAGAGGTGATAGCAGTTGGTCCACACCCGGCCGGCCTTGATCGCCCGGCCCATTCGATAGCAGGTGTTCGCATCGCGACTCCACAGCCCGGCACCGAGCCCGTAGAGGGTGTCGTTGGCGAGGGCAAGGGCGTCGTCCTGGGTCTTGAACTTCGTCACGGCGACCACTGGTCCGAAGATCTCCTCCTGGAAGACCCGCATGCGGTTGTGGCCCTCGAGAATAGTCGGCTGCACGTAGTAGCCGTCCTTGAGGTCGCCGGAATGGATCCGGCGCGCGCCGCCGGTCAGCACCTTGGCGCCCTCTTTCTTCCCGATGTCGATGTAGCTGAGGATCTTCTCGAGCTGATCGTTCGAGGCCTGGGCGCCGATCATTGTCGCGGCATCCAGCGGACTGCCCTCGATGATCGCCTTCGTGCGGGCCACCGCGCGCTCCATGAAGCGGTCGTAGATCGACTCCTGTACCAGGACCCGGGACGGACAGGTACAGACCTCACCCTGATTCAGCGCGAACATTGCGAAGCCCTCGAGGGCCTTGTCGAAGAAGTCGTCATCGGCTTCCATGACGTCCGCGAAGAAGATGTTCGGCGACTTGCCGCCCAGCTCCAGGGTGACGGGGATCAGGTTCTCAGCGGCGTACTGCATGATGAGCCGGCCGGTGGTGGTCTCGCCCGTGAACGCGATCTTGGCGATGCGCGGGCTCGAGGCGAGCGGCTTGCCGGCCTCCACACCGAACCCCTGCACCACATTCACTACACCACTCGGGAGGATGTCGGCGATCAGTTCCATGAAGGCCATGATCGACACCGGCGTCTGCTCGGCCGGCTTGAGGACGATGCAGTTTCCACCTGCGAGTGCGGGGGCGAGCTTCCAGACCGCCATCAGCAAGGGGAAGTTCCAGGGGATGATCTGGCCCACGACGCCGAGCGGCTCGTGGAAGTGATAGGCGACGGTGTCCCCGTCGATTTCCGAGATGCCGCCCTCCTGGGCCCGGAGCGCGCCGGCGAAGTAACGGAAGTGATCGACCGCGAGCGGGAGATCGGCGTTGATCGTCTCCCGGATCGGCTTGCCGTTGTCGAGAGTCTCGATCAGGGCGATTGCCTCGAGATTCCTTTCCAGCCGGTCGGCGATACGATTGAGGATGTTGGCCCGAAAGGTCGCTGTGGTCTGATTCCAGCTCAGCGCCGCTGCGTGCGCCGCGTCGAGGGCCTTATCGACGTCCTCATGGGTCGAGCGGGCTACCTCGCAGAGCGGTTGCCCTGTGATCGGCGTGGGGTTGCTGAAGTACTGTCCCCGCGTGGGCGGGACGTACTCGCCCCCGATCCAGTTGTCGTACCGGGCTCGAATGGGAATCGAGATTTTGTAGCTGGCCGTCCCGGCGGGAAGCTTGGCCGTGGTGGAGGGCATCGCGGTGGAGGTCATGGCGAACCTGTATGGAAGTAGGGAAGCTCCAAAGGTGTCCGGACTGCATGAAGGGCGGCTGAACTCGGCCTGAACTTCGCCGCTGAGATGGCGGGTTCAGAATCGCGTCCGGCCACGCCGCCCGGGGAGGGCTACGCTAGGGCTCCGTGGGCCCTGCTGTCAAGAGTGGCGAGGCAACTGTCTCGCGCAGTCGGAGCCAGCCGGGCCCCCTTGACCAACTTTGGGAGACCCGGTAGGATATGCGTCCCTATGCATACGCGACTGAATCGCAACAGCAATCGAAACTCGAACCGCTTCCTCGGGGAGACGGGTCGGGCGTAGGCGATTTGCGGATCGCGCAGTGACGCCAGAGACCCGTCGCAGTAGCGGCGGGTCTTTCCTGTCGCGGGCCCTCGATTGGGGATGATCATTAGTGCAGTAAGCGCCAGGGCCGGCCGATACTCAGGCCGGACCGATTGCCTCACCTTGGGGTGTAGCTCAACTGGCAGAGCGCCCGGCTGTTAACCGGGAGGTTGCAGGTTCGAAGCCTGCCGCCCCAGTCCGATGGGCCAAGGCACCCCTTGGCCCTATAGCTTGTCTCAAGCGAGCCGCTCGTAAGCCTCCAGTGTCAGGAACTCTTCCGGCACCGGCTCCTCCGCGAGGTGCAGCAGCATAGCCGCCGCTTCCGCGAGCCGTCCCGCCGTCCCCCGTTCGGCGGCGAGCGCCTTCCACTCCTCTACGTGAATCGCCTCGAATCGCTCCCGGGTGAACGGCTTTCCATCGTCCAGCGGCACCCGGTGCCGCAGCCACTGCTGCAACTGGCTCCGGGATATCTCGGCGGTCGCGGAATCCTCCATGAGATTGTCGATCCCCACCGCGCCCCGCCCCTCGAGCCAGTTCTCCA
>JBDTTN010000103.1:0-7785 GCA_039930625.1 Gemmatimonadota bacterium
GCGGTCCAGCCGGAACGGCCTACCGTGGCAACCCATGCGGGCACCGTGGCGCCGGGATGGGTCGAGCTGGAGGCGGGATCGGAGTTCGATCATGCTCCTGGGGCCTGGTCGATCGTGACACCCTTTGTGCTGAAGATCGGGCTCGCCCCCCGGGTCCAGTTCTCGTTCTTCGGCAGCAGCACCCGTCCGGCGGGCGACGATCTCGGCGTCGGCGACCTGGCCGTGGGGGTCAAGTTCCGGCTCGGCGATGATCTGCCGGTGTTAGGCGACTTCGCGGTGTTCCCCGCCGTCAAGTTTCCGGTCGGCGCGGGCGCCCATGGCACCGGCACCACCGACTTCTCGCTGCTGGCGATCTCCAGCCACCAGTTTGGCGCGGTCGCCATGGACGTGAACGTCGGCTACACCCGGCGCAGCGGGGACGGCAGCGGCGCACCGAGGGACGCCACGATCTGGGCGGTGGCCGCGGGCACGCCAGTCGGAGGCGGGGTCAGCGTGACCGCTGAGCTGTTCGGATTCCCGCGGACGACCGGCCCCGCCGGATCACCCGGAACCGTGGCGCTGCTCGGCGGACCGGTCTTCACGCTGCATCCGTGGTGGACGCTCGACTTCGGCGGCATCCTCAAGCTCAGCGGGCCCCAGGCCAACGCGATCTACGTGGGTGGGGTGTACAACTTCGGGCGACTCTGGTGATCATGAGCCGGCGTGTCCGGCTGGCCAGCGCGCTCTTCCTTCCTCTCCTGGTACTGGTCACCATGTGGGCCTCGCTGCGTCCCTCCAACGACCGTCGGTGGGCGATCGACCAGTCGGTCATGCCGTCCGCCAAGTTCGAGGGTGAGCGCGTCGTCATCGAGGGTGTGCGTGACTTTGCGTGGACCAGCGCCACCGATTTCCGGCCCGAGTGGGGCATTCGGCGCTACAACCTCGACGACATCCGGACTGCGTGGTATGTGATCGTGCCATTCTCGAAGCGGTGGCGCGGGCCGGCGCACGCTTTTGTGAGCTTCGGGTTTGCAGACGGGGAGTACCTGGCGATCTCGGTGGAAGCGCGCCGCGAAGAGGGCGAAAGCTTCGGCGTGCTGAAGGGGCTGTTTCGGCGTTTCGAGCTGATGTACGTGATCGGCACCGAGCACGATCTCATCGGCCGGCGGGCCGTGTACGACGGAACGGATGTCTTCCTCTATCCCATCCGCGCGACACCGGAGGCGGTGCGCGAAATGTTCACGGGGATGCTCCACCGGGCCAACGCCCTCAAGTCCAGTCCGGAGTGGTACAACACCATCACCAACAACTGCACCCTCAATCTGGTGCACCACGTGAATGCCATCGTGCCCGGGCGGATCCCCGCCGGCTGGCGCATCGTGCTCCCCGGCTACAGCGACGCGGTGATCTACAGACTGGGCCTCATCGACTCGACCGCCGGACTCGCCGACACGCGGCTCCGGTACCGGATCAACGATCGCGCCCTCGCCGCATTCAATGCTCCCGACTTCTCCAGCCGGATCCGGGAACCCTGACCGCATGGCATCAATCTACGAACTGAAGCCGAAATTCCAGGCGCTGCTCCGTCCGCTGGTACAGGCGCTGGCGAGCGCGGGAGTGACCGCGAACCAGGTGACCATTGCGGCCGCGGCCCTCTCCGGTATCACCGGGGCGGCGCTGCTCCGCTTCCCCACCGCGCGGTGGGCGCTCCTGGCGGTTCCGGCGGTACTTTTTCTGCGCATGGCGCTCAATGCGGTCGACGGCATGCTTGCCCGGGAGCACAATCAGAAGTCCCGGCTCGGCGCCGTGCTCAACGAACTGGGTGATGTCCTCGCGGATGCCGCGCTCTATCTGCCTTTCGCGGTCGTGCCCGGACTCCCCGCGCCGCTGATCGTGATGATCGTGGTGCTGGCGATCATCAGTGAGATGGCTGGAGTCGTCGCGGTCCAGATCGGCGCGGAACGGCGCTACGACGGCCCGATGGGCAAGAGCGATCGGGCGTTCGTCTTCGGGCTGGTGGCGCTGCTGCTGGGGCTGGGCATCGTCCCCGGCATCTGGTCGACTGCCCTGCTGGTCGTGGTCACGCTCCTCGCAATGCTCACGATCCTCAACCGGAGCCGGCGCGCGCTGGCGAAAGGCGGCCGATGACCGGCCTCACTCCCGGGGTCCGCCTGGTTCTCGGCGGCATCCTCGGACTCCTCATGATCTCGAGCGGCGTCACCTGGCGGCTGATCCGCAAGGGACCGGCGGAGAAGTACGCCGAGCTGGCGGCGCGGGTGAAGAGCTGGTGGATCATGGTCGCGATCTTTGTGGTCGCGATCGGGGTGGACCGCCGACTGTCCATCGTCTTCTTCGGATTCATCTCCTTCCTGGCACTCAAGGAGTACCTGTCGCTGATCCCGACCCGCCGAGCCGATCGGCGGGTGCTGTTCTGGGCCTACCTGAGCATTCCGCTGCAGTACTACTGGGTGTACAACGGGTGGTACGGGATGTTCATCGTCTTCATCCCGGTCTGGGTGATGCTGCTGGTGTCCGCCCGCATGGTCCTGATCGGGGAGACGAAGGACTTCCTCCGGGCGGTGGGGACCCTGCAGTGGGGACTGATGCTCATGGTCTTCAGCATCAGCCATCAGGCCTACCTGCTGGTCCTGGATCCCGAGCGCGGCGCGGCGCTGGTGCTCTACCTGGTGGTGCTCACCCAGCTCAACGATGTGGCGCAGTATGTCTGGGGAAAGACGCTGGGGCGGCACAAGGTCGTGCCTACCGTAAGCCCTAACAAGACGGTCGAGGGACTGATCGGCGGCATCCTCACGACGACGGGGCTGTCGATGCTGCTCGCGCCGATCCTCACTCCGCTCAGCGTTCCCGACAGCTTCGCGGCGGGGCTGATGATAGCTGCAGGCGGCTTCCTCGGAGACATCACTATCGGCGCGGTGAAGCGGGACATCGGGGTGAAGGATGCCGGCACCATGCTGCCCGGGCATGGCGGCGTGCTGGACCGGATCAACAGCCTGACCTACACCGCGCCGCTCTTCTTCCATTTCCTGCGGTACTACTACTACTAGCGCCGGGGGAGTCCGTTGAACCGACTGCTCCGGCTCTGCTTCTTCGCGGTCATCGTCCGCGGCATCGTCACGATCGTCCTCGGCCTCAACGTGCGGCATCGCGAACGACTGCCGAAGCGCGGACCCGCCGTGCTTGCGGCGAACCACAACAGCCATCTCGACACGATGGTGCTGATGACGCTGCTGCCGCTCTCGCTGCTGGACCGGGTGCGGCCGGTGGCTGCGGCGGACTACTTTCTGCGCAACAGGCTGCTCGCCTGGTTCGCGCTGGAGATCATCGGCATCCTCCCCATCCGACGGCAGCGCAGCGCACCCGACGAAGACCCGCTCGCGCCGCTCGCGGCCGCGCTCGACCGCGGTGAGATCCTGATCTTCTTTCCCGAAGGCTCGCGCGGCGAACCGGAGCAGCTCACCGAGTTCAAGAGCGGCATCGCCCGACTCAGTGAACGCCGGCCGGAGGTGCCGGTGGTCCCCGTGTTCATGCACGGACTGGGCAAGGCGCTCCCCAAGGGGGAGGCGATCCTGGTGCCGTTCTTCGTGGATGTCTTTGTGGGGCAGCCGGTGCGCTGGGCCGGCGACCGCGAGGCCTACATGACCGAATTCCGCGAGTCGATGATCGCGCTGGGCGGAGAGGGAAAGTTCTCGGCGTGGGAGTGAGTCCAGGGGCTGACTTCGGTCATTCCTTGAAGTGCGCCGGAACTCACCCCCCGATGCGAAACAGGTAGCTCCCCTTCAGGAAGAAGCCGTCCTGTTTCCGCCTGAGCGCGCGGAACTTGAAGGCCTCGAGATCGGTGAGGGTGCTGCCATACCCGGCGAACAGCACCGTCCCGGGGACCGGCGTGAAGGAGACCAGCACGTCCCCACGGAAGCTGTTGTCGCTGAAGGCCGGAGAGCTGGCGTACTGGCCGGTGCTCCCGTCGTAGATCAGGATGGGCGCGTTGGTACGGGTATCGTCGCGCAGGCTGTCCTGGCGGTAGGCGTTGTACTCGCCGACCAGCCTCACGAAGAGCGGTCGAGCAATCTGATACTCGAGCTTCAGTCGAGGAATCCGCTGCTGCCCGACGATGCTGCCATCGGTGCGCCGCTGATACTGATTGTGCTGATAGCGCCCCTCGATCCGGAGCTGTCCCGTCGGCCGCCACCTGACACCGAAATCGGCGAACAGGATATTGGCCGATGCCCACTCGAAGAAGTTCTCGTCCTGCCCCCAGATCACGATGCCGTTCCCCGAGAAGCCCTGGAACTCGGGGGTGGAGAGCGAGACCACCCAGTCACGGTTGGGAATCTTCGCCACTCCGGTGAAGGGGATCGTGTCGAGGCCGACGCCACCCGGCCCCGGGACCTGCAGCGCGTAGTTGCCGTAGATCCGCGGATCGTAGCCGAACTTCTCCAGCAGCACCGAGGCGCCGACGCCCCAGCCCCCGCGGAGTGTGGCGTTGAGATTGACGTGCAGCTTCTGGTCCCGCACTCCATGCCCGGCAGTGAAGAGGTCGTACGTCCAGGTGCCATTCAGGGTGATGTCTGGCGTGAAGTTCTCGATGAAGCTTCCCGGTCTGCCGTTCAGCGTCAGCAGGTTGACCAGCAGCAGGTCCACATCGCCGCGGCGGCGGATGAAGCCGCTGCGCGAGATGAAATCGGGGTCGATGCCCTGAAAGGTGTAGCGTACGCCGAAGACGCGGCCATTGGAGTTGAAATTGGCACGCCAGATCGGACCGGACCTTGCGACCCCGCCTTCATGGGTCCACGCATTGCCTAACTGGAATCCGACATTGCTCTTGCCGATGACAATACGGCCATCCACCTCTCCGACCCGGTTCCAGTTCTGGCCGTCGATCCGATCGGTATAGAGGACCCCGATGCGGGACCGAGCCGCGACGTCCCGCTGCAGCCGCAGCACGTTGACCACCGGGTGATCGTCGCCGGTCACCGAGGCCACCCGATCGTCTACCGCCGAGATCAGGCCGAGCGAAGTCCCGAAGGCCTTGCCGGTGAGTTTGACCGAGGCGACCGGCTGCACGATGCGCCGGGTGTAGACCAGATTGTTCGGGGTCTGAAACAGCTCCAGCCCGTCGAGGAAGAAGGGCCGCTTCTCCGGAAAGAAGATCGCGTCCCGCGGATCGAACTGGATGTTGGAGACATCGGACTCGATCTGCGAGAAATCCGGATTCGCCGTGCCGTTGAGCGAGAGATTGTTGCTGATCCCCCAGCGCATCGTGCCGCCGATGTCGGGGCCGGAGCGGTTGTAGTCCCATCCGCCACTCTTGCTGCGCCCTCCGGTCCACCGGCCGGTCACCTCCGGCGTCACATCGAGCGTCAGGCCACGGGTCAGACCGGTGAGTCCGGTCAGCCGGCCCGACTGGCCCAGAAACGACGCGTTGGCGCGCTCCGCCGGGACCCACGAGTCCTCGAAGCCCGAATGCTGGATCCGCCTGAGCAGGTGCAGCTGCCAGCGCTGCACCTCCTTCGACTGGTAGCGCAGGCTCTTGAACGGAATGCGCACCTCGACGTCATACCCGCCCTCGACCAGGCGGCCCTTCGACTCGAATACGAAATCGGGACTCAGGTCCGCCTCTTCCCGCGCCGATGCCGCGCCGCCCTGAAATCCGCCGCCGGCCACCTGCCCCCGCTCCACCAGTGAACCGTCCCCTTGCACGCCGAGCGGATTGACCGCGAACATGTAGGCTTGGCGCCCGTCGTCGAAGGTGCCGAGCAGGATCTGCACATAGTCGTCAGCGAAGATCCGGTCCCGGTCGGCGAGGGTCGCGTGCACCTCGCCGTGCGGCTCGCGGGCGTGGATGCCGAAGTGGATGGCGGTGGAGGAGTACCAGACCAGGACTTCAGTGGAATCCACCGCCGGAACGCCGTCGATCGGCTGGAAGTGGGAGAACCCGTCGAGCACCGCGGCCTGACTCCAGGCGGGCTCGTCGAGGACTCCGTCCACCACCATCACCGCCTCAATGCGGGGCGGCGCCACCGTGATATCGCGCTTCTGCCCATCGAAGCGCGACAGGGAGTCGCCGGACGCGGCGTGCACCAGCGCCAGCAGCGCGAGGATCATGAAAGACCTGGTCTCAACTCTGGGGGGACGGCTGGTGTACGGTGGCGCGGTGTTCAGGGTTTCGAGAAAATCCTGTCCTCAGTCGGGCGAGCGGTGTAGCTTCCCCATTCACGACATCTTCGTAGCAGGGAGAAACATCATGCGTCTCACAATTGCCGCCAGTGTCTTCGCGCTCGCCCTCTTCTCCTCCCGGGCCGAGGCTCAGGGGCACAAGTCGAAGGAGCCGGAGTTTGAGGGCAGAACGCTGTCCTCGTGGGTGGCCGACCTCAAGGGCGCGGCGCCCTATACCCGCAACGCAGCGGCCTATGCGATCGGTGGCATGGGTGCCGATGCCAAGCCCGCAGTCCCCGCGCTGATCGAGGCACTCAAGGATCCTGAGGCCACCGTGCGCTACCCGGTCTGCGTCGCGCTGCGCGAGATCGGTCCGGCCGCCAAGGACGCCGTCCCGGCACTCACCGAGACGCTCGACGATCGCAACGACGACGTCGCTGCCATGGCGCGGAAAGCGCTCGTCAAGATCACCGGAGAGGATCCTCGCCCGCTGGGGAGCGAGTGATTCAGCGGCGCATCGGCTGGGTCGCCCTCGCGATCCTGGCCGCGGCGCCGGCTGCCGCGCAGGTTCGCCCGCGTATCGACCGCCCGTTGCAGCGACAGCTGGACAGCCTGGTCCGGGACTTTCACGGGACCATCGGCATCTACGTCCGCCACCTGCCCACCGGGCGCAGCGCCGCGATCAACGCCGATTCCATCTTCCCGACCGCCAGTATGGTGAAGGTCCCGATCCTCATCGGGATCTTCGATCGATTAGAGCGCAACGAGCTCACCTTCCAGCAGCAGCTCACCTACACCGACTCCCTGCTGTACGAAGGCGACGACATCCTCGGCGCCGCGAAGGACTCGAGCACATTTGTGCTGAGCAAGCTGACCCTGCTCAGCATCACCATGAGCGACAACACCGCTTCACTCTGGCTGCAGGCGCTTGCCGGCACCGGGACAACGATCAACGAATGGCTGGCCGCTCACGGCTTCGAGGCCACCCGCGTGAACAGTCGTACGCCAGGCCGGGAGCTCGATCGCACCCGGTATGGCTGGGGCCAGACCAGTCCGCGGGAGATGGCCCGGCTGCTGGAGCTGATCCGCGCAGGCAAGGCCGTCAGTCAATCGGCCAGCGAAGAGATGTACCGGCACCTGACACGGAGCTACTGGACCGGCGATGCGCTTTCGCAACTGCCGCCCTGGGTGCAGGTCGCATCGAAGGTTGGTGCCGTCGATCACTCCCGTTCCGAGGTTGCGCTCGTCAATGCGCCGTCAGGAGACTACGTCTTCTGCATCATTACCAAAGACCAGACAGACACCACCTGGGAAGCGCCGAACGAGGGCTGGGTGCTGATCAGGAAGATTTCGGCGCTCCTCTGGCGGCACTTCGAGCCGCACCATCCCTGGCGCCCGGCAGCGGGAGCCGAACGCTTCAAGCCATGAACCGAGTCGCCGCCGCCAGGAACTCGGCGGCGCGGCGAATGACTCGCACAGGTCGCAGGCCGTGACCACTCTACCCTCGCAACTCCGCCGGTTCCGCACCATCGCCACCGCGCTCGATGCGCGCTGGCGCATCCCCGGCACGCCGATCCGTTTCGGCTGGGATGCGGTGATCGGACTGGTTCCCGGACTGGGCGACGGCATCGC
>JBDTTN010000104.1:0-7767 GCA_039930625.1 Gemmatimonadota bacterium
TCGATCAGTCCGGGCGTGACAAACTTGCCGGTGCCGTCCACCACCGTCGCGTCAGGCGGTGGCTGGAGATCGGTTCCGACCGCGACGATCCGCCCGTCACTGAAGAGAATGGAAGCGCCGGTGATTTCAGCGCCGACGCCTGTCATGAGTGTGGCATTGCGGATCAGCACCGGCGGATAGGGCCTCCGCCGGTAGGTGGACGGATACTGGGCCCGCTCCCAGCTGAGACTGGCTTTGGCGGCGCCGTTCGACGTGGCCGGTGCCGTCTGGGTGGTCTGCGTGCTGGCGGCGCAGCCGGCGAGCACGATCGAAGAGAGCAGCCAGAGAGAAGTGCGTGACAACGTCCATTTCCTTTCTGCGATCGGTATCAGGGGCTCACCGCTGTGAAGACCACAGGGGAGTTGGCCAGCTCCACTCGGACGACGCGATGGGGGACGGCGGTCGTCACGAAGAAGGAGACCCGTTGCTGACCCCCCTCGAGGTCGGCGCGAAAACACTCGAAGCTGCCCGCCGGGGTGCTGACCTGAGCAATGTCGGCGGCGGTGAGTGTCATGGGTCGAATGCGATTCTCGCCGGAGACGAAGACCTGGAAGGTCCAGCGGGTGTTCACCGCCCATGGGAGCAGTGGAAGAATCGCCTGAACGGCGTTGTCGTCGAGAACCATCGACGCGACGGCGGTATCGACCGTGAAGTGCTCTGGACCATTGGCGCCGATCACCTGCACAGCGCCCCGGACCCGCCCACCGCTGTAGCCGAGCTGGATCCGGGTGTTCTGGCCGCGCACGACGCCCGTCTGGTCCAGTTGCCGCATGTGGCCGAGCGTATCGAATGTCAGCTTGGTGGTCTGGTTGAGCGCCTGACCGAGCTGAGTCCGTTCGCTGTAGACCAGACTGTCGCCCGCACCAGCCAGTTGGGTGACCTGCAGGCCGATAGTCTGCCCCTGCGCCAGGATCGCGAGCGTGTCGGTGCGCCGCGTGACGGATCTGAGATCGAAGCTCACCGCGCCAGTCCGCGGCTCGATCTCGGCGGGAGTGAGCGGGTGGCCGTCGCTCGCAAAGAGCTGAACCGGGGCGACCTGACTGAGCGGCCGGAACAGTCGGGCGGCGTCACCCACGACGACGGTGACCAGCGCATTCTCGGGAAAGGCGCGTCGGGCGACCGCGCGAACCTGGGCCGCGCTGGTTCCAATGACTTTCATGCGGTACCCGGTCACGTAACTGGGTGGAAGCCCGAGTACACTTGCCTCGGTGATCCCACCGGCGATCTGACTGGCGCTCTGCAGCCGGAGCGCGAACGCCCCGGCGACGTTCTCCCGCGCACGGGCGAGTTCTCGGGCTGGCGCCAGTTCAGTTCTCAGCAGGCCGATCTGCCTATACATCTCCCGCACCGCCGAGTCGGCGGCCTCGGCGGGCACGGCAGCGGTAGCCTGGAACAGGCCCAGGCGCGCAGTTCGGAGGAACGAAGCGCCCGCCGCCGTCGTCCAGCCGTGCTCGCGCCCGAGTGCGCGTATCAGCCTGCCGTTGCGCTCATCGCCGAGCAGCCGGTTCAGGATGGCTGCAGCGTAGTAGGCCGTGTCGGTCCCTGCGAAGGTGGTGCCCCCGATGAGAATGCTTGCATCGCGTGCTCCGGGCTGGTGCACCAGCACGATGCCCCGAGGCGGTGTGTTCTTCACGGCGGCCGGCAACGGCGCGGGTCTCAGGCCCTTCCACCCCCCGAAGGACTTGATCGCGAGCCGGCGCACCTCCGGCAGCGTGATATCCCCGACGACCACGAGGATCGCTCCGGCGGGACGCACCCTCGCCCTGTGAAAGGCGACCAGGTCCTCGCGGCTGATCGCATTCACCGACGCGGGCGTGGCGCGGCGCGCGTAGGGAAAGCGCTGATATGCGCCGATCAGGAAGATCCGCGCGGCCAGGGTTCCCGGCTCCGCAAGCCCCCCCTGCAGTGCATCGGAGGTCTGACGGCGGAGCAGTTCCAGTTCGTCGCGGGGCAGCGCCGGGCGCAGCAATCCGTCCGCGATGAGGTCGAACGCAAGTGCGGCATGACGGGATACGACGTCGGCCTGCACGGTGAGAAAGTCCGGATCCGCCGCGGCGCCGAGTGAGCCACCGACGCCTTCGATCGCGGCCGAGACTTGTGAGGCGGTGCGGGCGCCGCCTCCGCGTGTGATCAGCGCCGCGAGCATGTCGGCGACGCCTTCCCGTTCCGCCGGGTCGAATCCGGTGCCGGCGGGAACGGAGATCGCCACCGAGACGACCGGCTGCCGGTGCTGCTCCAGCAGGATCAACCGCAGTCCATTCGCCAGCAGGGCCGTTTGGGCATGCGGCAGGGCAGGGGCGACAATTGGCGCGGGTTCGGGTGGTTCGGTCGGAGACTCCTGCCCGGTGAGCGGACGGGCGACGAGCACCATCGCGCCGATAAGTGTCAGGCGATTCATGACGCCGCCCCGGGCATGACGATGACGGTCACGGCACGCGACGGCGCGAGCCACGCGGCGGCGACTCGTCGCAGGTCGGCCAGGGAGACGGCCATCACCTTCGCGACTTCGGTGTTCACCGATTCGATGGCTCCATGTATCGCCGCCGCATGGTGGAGCGCCTCCGCCACGTCAACCGGCCGCTCCCGTCCACTGACAGCGGTGGCGAGATAGATGTTCCGGGCACGGTCCAGGTCAGCCTCCGTCAGGCCGGGGCCACCGGCCCAGGCCGCCTGAGCCGCCAGCTCAGCACCGACCGAATCGGCGCTCACCCCCTCAGCGGCCACCCCGAAGAGCCCGAACACACCAGGCCCACTGCGATCGGTGAGCAGCCCGCCCTGGGTCGCATCCGCCGTTCGGGTCTCTCGCACCAGCTGCGCCGTCAGCCGTGAGCCCGGGCCCTGGCTGAGCACGATTCCCAGCAGCTCGAGCGCGGGCGAGTCCGCATCGGTGTGGGCGGGGATCCGGTAAAACCGGCCAACCGCCGCACGGGCTGCGAGTCGATCGGTCACGGTGCTGCTGCGCGCTCCGGAAGTGTCGGTCGTGCCGCAAGCCACGTCAGGAGTCTCCGGGCCCCGGGGGATGTCACCGAACAGGGTGGTGATCTGCGGCCGGGTCGCCGCCGGGTCGAAGTCGCCGGTCACGACGAGCCGGGCGTTGTTCGGCACGTAGTATTTGTGGAAGAAGTCCCTGGCATCGGAGGTCGTGAGCGTCAGGATGCTGCCGGCACGGCCGATGGAGGGATGCGCGTACCCCGGGCACGTCGTCGAATCATAGATCGAGGCGATCGCCTCGAGGATCGCGCCGGTATACGCCTCTTGGCCGACGCGCGCATCCAGATCGGCGAGGAGTCCGCGCTGACTCTGGGCCACGGTGGTGTCGTTGATGGCGAGCGACCGCATCCGGTCCGCTTCCAGCCACAGGCCGAGGTTCAAGCGGTTGGACGGCAGCGTCTCGCTATAACGGGAGAACTCCTCGTCCACCGCCGCGGTCAGCCGGCCGCCGGCATCTTCGACGATCGCGCCGTGGCCACCGGCGGGGACGCTGGCGGAACCGGTGAACATCAGCCGCTCGAACAGTCTGGCCAGGCCCGCTTTCGCAGGCGGCTCATTGCGTGAGCCGGCCCGATACCAGATGCTCACCGCCACCACCTGGCTGGTGTGATCCGGCGCCAGGACCACCTCGAGTCCGTTCGCCAGGGAGAAGCGATCGAACGCGATGCGGCCTGCCTCCTGGGCCCGAACGGTCGGGGCACCGGAGAGGACGAGCAGGATCACGACGAGGGGAAAGGTGGGCCATGCCCGACCGGGCGAAGGCAGCAGCAAACGATTTGTCACGCGGGGCCTACGATGAAGGCGGAAGTACAGTTTCGGCATCCGGCAGGCGCCGGGTTCGCGGGGAGAAGGTAGCGTCTCCCCCTTGCCTTGGATACTCCGGCGGTTCGGTCAGCCGAGCAGGGCGCGGATGCGGTCGGGATAGTTGCCGCAGATGCCGTCCACCCCGAGTTCGATCAGCCGGCGAATATCCCGTTCCTCGTTCGCCGTCCACGCGATCACACGCCGGCCGTCGGCATGCAGCTCGGCCACGAGTTCCGCGTCGATCATGTGCGCCTCCATCCAGAGCGTGTCAACTCCGACACCATGAACGACCTGAAGCGTGTCGAGCAGGTAGGATGCGAGCAGCACGCCGCGACGCAGCTCGGGACGCTGCTCTCCCAGCCGCGCGACGATGCGGTGATCGAAGCCATGGATGGCATATCGATCTGGCGTAGGGCCCGAATCGAGTGTCTGCAGGAAATTCGCGTCGGCTTCCGCGGGCAGGGTCTTCACCTCGACCCAGACATCCAGCCCGGTCAGCAACTGCAGCGCTTCTGCCAGCGTCGGGATCGGTTCCCCATTTGGGAGCCGGTGAGACGCGAAGGCCGCCCAGGGCAATTCCCCGATGATCCCGACATCATGGACCCGGGCGTCGTGATGCACCAGGAAGACGCCGTCGGTGGTGGTATGGATGTCGAGTTCCACCCCGTCCGCCCCGAAGCGGGCGGCCTGACGGAAGGCACTCGGTGAGTTCTCGTGGGCGTGACCGGATGCGCCGCGGTGCGCGATGACCTGTGGCATCAGTCCAGCCGCTCCACAATCATGGCGATCCCCTGGCCGACACCGATGCACATCGAGGCCAGTCCATACCGTCCACCGGTCCGTTGCAGCGCGTGGACCAGCGTCGTCATCATCTTTGCGCCGCTGGCACCGAGCGGATGTCCAAGCGCGATCGCGCCCCCGTGGACGTTGACCCTGGCGGGGTCGAGCCCCAGCTCCCGGATGCATGCGATCGACTGTGCGGCGAACGCCTCGTTCAGTTCGATCAGATCGAGCTGCGCCACGGCGAGACCGGCCCGAGCGAGTGCCTTCCTGGTGGCCGGGATCGGGCCCAGTCCCATGACCGAGGGATCCACACCGGCCACGGCACTCGAGACGATGCGCGCCAGCGGCTTAAGACCCAGCGTCTTCGCCGATTCCGAACTGAGCACGCTGACGGCCGCCGCGCCGTCATTGATCCCGCTCGAGGTTCCGGCGGTCACGGTGCCGTCCTTGAGGAAGGCCGGCTTCATCTTCGCCAGCGCCTCCATGGTCACTCCGGCGCGCGGGTGCTCATCCACCGAGAACAGCGTGTTGCCGCCCTTCCCGTCCGGAATCGGTACCGCAACCAGCTCCTCGGCGAAAACTCCGTCGGCGAGTGCCGCCTGCGCGCGCCGCTGACTCTCGAGCGCGAACCGATCCTGCTCCTCCCGGGTGATCCCGTAGCGCTGCGCCACCCGCTCCGCCGTCTCGCCGAGCGCGATGGTCCAATCCTTCGGCATCTTCGGGTTGATGAATCGCCAGCCCACCGTGGTGTCCGCCATCGGCGGCGGAGTCCGGTTCCAGGCCGACCCGCTCTTGAGCATGACGTACGGCGCCCGGGTCATACTCTCCACGCCGCCGGCGATGAAGATGTCGCCCTCACCGGCGCGAACCGCCTGCCCGGCGGCCGCAATGGCCTGCAGCCCGGAACCGCACAGCCGATTGACCGTCTGGCCGGGGATCTCGACCGGGAGCCCGGCCAGAAGGCTGGCCATCCGGGCGACGTTCCGGTTGTCCTCCCCCGCCTGATTGGTGCAACCGAAGATGACGTCTTCGATCTGTGCGGGCGGCAGCTGACCTCGCTCGACCAGCGCCCTGATTGCCACAGCTGCGAGGTCGTCGGCCCGGATCTCCGCCAGGGCACCGCCGGCCCGGCCCACCGGAGTCCGGACTGCGGCGGTTATTACGGCATCACGCACGGGTGATCCTGAGTATGAGACGCTGAGAATCTAGCGAAGAGCGCCTTGCGGCGGGCGTAGGTCCCGCCCATCCTCCGGCACCACGCCGACTTAACATCCCCGACCCGGAGCCGTCCACCCCGCAACGATGAGCTCGCCGGCCGCGACTTCCACAGCTGACCCGACCGATGCTGCGCTGGTCCTGGCCTACCGCGGCGGGGATGAGCGTGGAGCCACCGAGCTTGTGGGTCGCCACGCCCACGCCCTTGCCCGCTTCCTCGGCGGCGCCGGCGCCGACCATGGCGAGCTGGACGATCTGGTCCAGGAGACCTTCATCCGCGCCTTCCGCGCGCTCGACGGGTGGCGCGGGGAGTCAGCGTTTCGAAGCTGGCTGGTGAGCATCGCAAGCAATCTCCTCAAGGACCAGTATCGACGACGACGGGGCCGGATTCATGTCTCCCTCGAGGACAATGACCTCGCGGCCTCCGATGACCCAGCCGCGACGCTCGATGCAACTGAAGCCGAAGGTGCCTTGCTGCGGGGTCTCGGTACGCTGCCGCGATTGCAACGCGAGGTGTTTCTGCTGCGGGCGCAACAGGGCATGGACTACGACGCGATCGCGACGGCACTCGGTTCCACTCCGGGAGCCGCTCGGGTGCACTATCACCATGCGGTGAAGAAGCTGAAGGAGCTGATCGGATGAACGACTGCGAATCGATTCAGGAGCGGATTCCGCTCGTCGCCCACGGCGCGGCGGAATGGAGTGAGGCTGAGGCCGCGCACCTGGCGTCGTGCCCGGACTGCTCCGCTGAATGGTGCCTGATTCAGACGGCACGACGGGTGGGTGACGCGGCAGCGGGGCATGTGAATCCAACCCGCGTGAACCAGGCCGTGCTCGCACGGCTGGCTGCCGGGCGGAGAGCCGCCCGGTGGAAGACCCGCGGCTGGATCGCCGGCCTCGCCGCCGCTGCGGCCGTCATACTCATGGTGCAGGTCGGCAATCACCGGGCGGGCAGGGCGCCAGATGTCCCCGCCGCTGCGACGGCGGCCTTCCACGTGCCGCTCGCCGAGCTGGAGCAGCTCGATGCCAGTCAATTGGAGTCGGTGCTGGAAGGCCTGGACGAACCGCTCGGTTCGCACGCCGCGCCGGACAGTCCCTACCTGGGCGACCTGAACGATCACCAACTGGAGCGCGTGCTGCGCTCGCTGGAGGGTTGATGCGGACGAACCATTGGCTCCTGATCTGCGGTGTGCTCTTCGCGGCACCGCTCAATGCGCAGGACGCACCCGCCGACCCGGGTCGTGCGGGAGAGCTCCGGCGCCTGATCGAGCAGCGATTCACCGCCCGGGTGCAGGAGGAACTCGACCTCACCGACCAGCAGTCGTCACGCCTGCGCGAGGTGGTATGGCAGTACTTTGCCAAACGGCGGGCGATGGAAGCCGAGGAGCGCCGGCTCCGGCAGTCACTCGCCGGGGAACTGCGGCCCGGGGTGGCAGCGAACAGCGATAACGTCGCCCGGCTGACCGACCAGTTGCTCGACGTGAAGCTGCGCTACGTGCAGTCCTACAAGGACGAGCTCCGCGACCAGTCCGCATTTCTCGATCCGATCCAGCGGGCCCAGTACATCATCCTTCGGGAACGGCTGCTCGATCGGATCAAGGAGGCCCAGGACCCCGCCGGTACCGAAAGCGAGTCGGCTCCCATCCGACGACGCAGGCTTCGACCGTAGGCTCCGCGACAGGACCGGTGGTCCGAATTGCGGGCGGGAGCTGGGCGACGGGGTGGGTAACCGGGGCCCGGCGCCCGCCCCATGCATTTTCAGTCGGCGGGCGCTACCATTCCCTCGGTTCCCCCGGAGTCAGAAATGCGCATCACCGCTGTCCTGGCCAACCTCCCGTTGGTGCTGGTCTGCCTCGGCTCCGCCGCCGCTCAGCAGACCACTGGCGCCGTCTATCGCCTCGATATTCACGGTACCATCGAAAACGGGCTGGCGCC
>JBDTTN010000105.1:0-7732 GCA_039930625.1 Gemmatimonadota bacterium
GCCTACGGCAGCGTCGAAGGCGCGGTCGAAGCGATGCGCCGAGGCGCCCGGGATTACCTCGAGAAGCCATGGGAGAACACCCGGCTGATCGCGCTCCTCCGCACTCAGGTGGAGCTTGGGCGCGCACTCAAACGGAGCCAGCGACTCGAGAGCGAGAACCAGACCCTCCGCCGCGACGGCTTGCCTGATCTCGTTGCCGAGTCTCCCGGGATGCGGGTGGTGGCTCGGCTGATGGAACGGGTTGCGCCGTCCGATGCGAACGCGCTCATCCTGGGAGAGCATGGCGTGGGGAAGGAGATCGTGGCCCGGTGGCTGCATGCGGCCAGCGCCCGCTCCGGCCGCCCGATGATCACCGTGAATGTGGGCGGCCTCTCCGAGGGGGTCTTCGAGAGCGAGCTCTTCGGCCATCTCAAGGGTGCGTTCACCGACGCGAAGTCGGACCGGATTGGCCGCTTCGAGCTCGCCGATGGCGGAACGCTCTTCCTCGATGAAATCGCCAATATCACACTCGCCCAGCAGGCCAAGCTCCTGCGGGTGCTGCAGACCGGCGAACTGGAGCGCGTGGGATCCTCCAGGACCCGGACTGTCGATGTGCGGGTGCTCTCGGCCACCAACGCGGAGCTGCCCGGTGAAGTCGCCGCGGGGCGCTTCCGGGAAGATCTTGTGTACCGGCTCAACACCATCGAGATCCGCATCCCGCCGCTCCGCGACCGACGCGAAGATATCCCGCTCCTCGCGGCCAGCTTCCTGCATCGGCACGCGACCCGCTATCGGAAGCCCCTCGCCAACTTCCGACGCGATGGAGGCGCTGCTCCGCTACGGCTGGCCTGGCAATGTGCGGGAGCTCGATCACACCATCGAGCGGGCGGTGCTCCTCGCCGACGGCAATGAGATCAGGTTGGTCGACCTGGCGCTCTCGCCGCCGGCGGACTCGGCGGTGCGGCTCGATCAGCTCACCCTCGAGGAGGTCGAAAAGCTGCTGGTACAAAAGGCACTGGCCCGCACCGGCGGCAACGTGACCGAGGCCGCCCGGGCACTCGGCCTCTCGCGCAGCGCCATGTACCGTCGGCTGGAGCGCTATGGCCTCTAGCTCCCAGCCGATCGCCGGCGGCTGACGGCTTCCTTCCCTCATGCGCTCCCATCCCCGCCGGGTCCTGGTCATCGCCACTGCCGCCGCCCTTCCTGCGGTCGCTGTGGCGATGCTCTTCCTCTGGCGCGGTGAGTTCACCTCCAGACTGCAGTGGACGGCCACCATTTTCATTCTCGGTGGCCTGGGAATCGGGCTGCTGCTGCTGCAGGAGCGGGTGGTGCGCCCGCTGCAGACGCTGTCGAACGTCCTCGCCGCGCTGCGAGAGGGCGACTACTCCCTCCGTGCCCGTGGGGCCGAGGCCGACGATGCGCTGGGTCTCGTCTACCTCGAAGCCAATGCGCTCGCCGAGACGCTTCGAGGCCAGCGTCTGGGTGCGCTGGAAGCGTCGGCGCTGCTCCGGACCGTCATCGCCGAGATCGACTCCGCCATCTTCGCCTTCGATGTCGACGGGACCCTGCGGCTGGTGAATCGGCGCGGGGAGCGGCTGCTGGGACAGCCGCTGGAGCGGCTGGTCGGACGGGGTGCCGAGGAGCTGGGCCTCGGTGACTGCCTGACTGGAGAATCGCCCAGAGTGCTGGAGCGAAGCGGCCGCGAGCCGGGGCGCTGGGAACTCCGCCGCAGCACTTTCCGGCAGGACGGCCGAGTACACCAGCTGGTGGTGCTCACCGACCTGAGTCGCACGTTGCAGGTGGAGGAGCGGCTCGCCTGGCGCCGCCTCATCCGGGTGCTCTCTCATGAGATCAATAACTCCCTCGCGCCGATCCGCTCGCTCGCGGGCAGTCTGCGCGGGATTCTCGATCGCGGGCGGGACACGCCGGAGGACGGCCAGGATCTGCGGCAGGGACTCGACATCATCGGGCAGCGGGCCGATGCGCTCGGGCGCTTCATGGCGGCGTATGCGCGGCTGGCGCGGTTGCCGCGGCCGCAGCTGGGCCCGGTCGAGGTCGAGCCCTGGATCCGCAGAGTGGCCGCGCTGGAGCTGAGGGTAACGGTGGCGATCGTGCCTGGTCCGCGAGCTGTTCTGCGAGCCGACGGCGATCAGCTCGATCAGCTGCTCATCAACCTGGTGCGGAATGCGGCCGACGCTTCGGAGACGACGGGCGGCGGAGTCCAGGTAGGGTGGCGCTCGCTGGCGACCGGGGTGGAGGTGCTCGTCGAGGACGACGGGGAGGGGTTGAGCGAGACCGCCAATCTCTTCGTGCCATTCTTCACCACCAAGCCGGGGGGATCGGGCATCGGACTGGCGCTCTCCCGGCAGATCGCGGAGGCCCACGGCGGCTCGCTGCGGCTGGAAAACCGTGGCGATCGCCGAGGCTGCCGGGCCCGACTCTGGCTGCCGCTGACCGGTGGCACGGGGCTTCCTGAGCAAGCGGCAAGTGACCGGGACTTCCCCGGTCGAACGAGCTCCGTTTGACACATGTCAAACTCTCTCGTAGCTTGACCTTACCTCATAACTCCGTGCGACCCTTGATCCCTGCCGTCCGCCGCTGGAACGCCATCGGTCGTGCCCTTCGCGTCATTCTGGGCGCGATTCTGTTGACGACCTGCTCCACTGATAGTGCGCTGGCGCCACGCTGGACCTCGCACAGCACCATCGATGCGGCGGCCTTCTTCCGGGCCGGGGGTGCGTTTCCGATCCCCATCGACGAAGTCATCCTGACGCTCGCCCGGGTGTCGGACAATGCCGTGGTGTTCGACGATACCCTGACGGCGGCCCAGTTCACACAGAGTGGCGGACAGCTGCTCATCCAGGTCAACCTCGATCTCACCAGCGCCACGGAACAGTTCAGCTTCACCGCGATCGTCCGAGGCGCCGGCATCGAGTACTACCGCACCACCGGCACCGTCACCGCGACCGCGGGACAGACGACCCAGACCACTCCGCTCACCCCGGTCTACACCGGACCCGGCAACGCCGCCGACTCGGTCACGATCCCCGCGACGACGGCGCTGGGCAACGGCCAGTCCGCCACGATTATTGCGACGGTCTGGCAGGGCCTTGTGCCCATCACCGGTGTGCCGGTCGCGTTCGAGTCGAGCGATTCCACCCAGATTATCCCGCAGTCGACGGGCCTCAGTCAGGCGAGTGTCACTGCGCCCGCGACCGGGAGCGGCAGCATCACCATCACCGCGAAGACCCCCGGCGGCCAGACTACCACGGGGACGGTGTCGTGGACGGCCTCGGGTTCGGCGGCCAGCGTCGCGGCGAATTCCGCGGTGAGCCAGAGTGCCCCGATCGGTACCGTCGTCAGCGCACCGCCCTCGGTGCTGGTACTCGACGCCAACAGCAACCCGGTTCCGGGTGTCGCGGTCACGTTCGTGGTGGCGAGCGGCGGCGGTTCGCTCACCGGAGGCGGCCAGGTCACCAACGGCTCCGGCATCGCGACGGTGCTAAGCTGGACGGTAGGCGCCACGCCCGGCCCTAACACGATGACGGCGACGGTCGTCGGCCTGCCGGTAGTGACCTTCACTGCGACTGGTACCGCGGCGGCGCCGGCGACTGTGACCGCCAACTCCGCTGTAACCCAGAATGCGGTGGTGAATGCGCTGGTGGCGGCGCCGCCCTCGGTGCTGGTGCAGGACGCCGGCAACCTACCGCTGGCCGGTGTCTCCGTCACCTTCGCCGTCGCGAGTGGCGGCGGCAGCGTCACCGGAGCAGCCCAGACCACCAATGCCTCCGGCATCGCGACCATCACCAACTGGCGAGTCGGCCAGACCGTCGGTGCCAACACGGTGACGGCCACGGTCACCGGACTTCCGGCGGTCACGTTCACCGCGACCGGAACCCCGACCGCGATCCTGACCCTGGTCAAGGATTCCGGCGACGCGCAGACCGATTCGAGCCTGAAGGCGCTCCCGATTCCGCTCGTCGTCCAGGCCCAGGACAGCTTCTCGAACGTCGTTCCGGGTGCCACCGTGAATTGGGTGGTGACCGACGGCTCGGTCGCGCCCGCCTCCGGCACCACCGACGCCCTGGGCCGGGCGCGGACTGTCTGGACCCTCGGCGCTGCTCAGGCGACGCCGACGGCCACCGCCTCGATCGGCGCTGCTCAGGCGATCTTCACCGCGACGACGCTCTTCGGGCAGCCGACGATCCAGCTTTCGTTCGCCGGCATCCCGGGCGTGGGTATCGGACTCAGCTCCAAGGTCTACATCACGCTGAACACCGCGGCGCCGGTCGGCGGTACCGCGGTGACCCTGGTGAGCGGGAATACCAGCTTCTTCACCGTGGCCCCCGCCTCGGTCACGATTCCTGCTGGCCAGACCAGGGATAGTGTGGTGGTGAGCGGCATTTCCACTGGCACCGCAAACCTGACGGGATCGGCGACGGGCTATACCAGCGGGACGCTTTCTATCGATGTTCAGAACCGGAATCTCTCGGTACCGCCGACGCTGGCGGTGCCGTACGGACAGACTCAGTCGCTGCCGATCGTGCTGCCGGCCCCGGCTCCAGCCGGTGGCGTGACGTTCACGGTCACGACCTCGGACGCCACGCTGGTCGGAGTGCTTACTCCCTCGGTGACCATAGTCGCCGGCGGGCAGTCGGCGAATGCGACACTCTCAGGCGTGCTCCCCGGCACGGCAACGATTACGGTGAGCAACCCGAGCTACGTGAGCGGTGTGACCGCGGCCACCACCGCGGCCTCCTTGAACGTGGTGCAGACGGGCCTCACGATCAACGCGAGTTTCGGCAGCCCGATCACGATCAACTTCGAGAGCAATGGGGCGGCGACCGCCGCTCCGGCACCGGGGATCCCGGTGACCCTCACGCCGCGGCTTCCGGCCTGCCTTGCGGCGACCTCACCGGTCACGATCATCACCGGGCAGGTCAGTACCACATCAAACCTGAGCTACGGCGGCTCGGCCACGCTCCCCTGCACGACGTACCTGGTGGCCACGGCGACCAATCTGCAGCCGGACAGTGTGCAGGTCACCGTGAACCCGGCGCCGATCATTCAGGTCAACACCAACTACCCGCAGATCGGCAGCGGGCTGCTGGAAGGCGGCAGCATCTCGCTCGGGGCGTCGAACCACGGCGGTGTGACGGTCACCGTGACCAGTTCCGACTCCAACCTCATCGTATTGTCCACCACGCTCGGTGGACTCGGCTCCGGCTCGATCACCGTGCCGGTGCTGCCGCTGGTGGGAAGCTTCACCTACTACGCCGAGGCCAAGGAGGGCGTCACCGGCACCGCGGTGGTGACGGCGACCGCGCCAGGTTTCAGTCCGGTGCCTGACACGCTCAGCGTGATCGCGCCGGCCATTGAACTGCAGGGTCTGCCGCCCACCACGACTACGCTGTCGGCGGTGAACAACCTCTACGCCCAAGTCGGCGTCCCGAACGGCCAGCTGACGGGAGTGCAGCGGGTCCAGTATCACCGGGGAGGGGTGGCGCCGATCCCAGTGGCCTTCGCCATGCAGAGCGGCACCTCGGTGGGCGTACTGATCGATAGCGTCACTCCGGGTGGGGCGCAGACCGGTCAGGCCAGAATCGGAGCGAGCGTCTACTACTCACCGACCAACGGTCCGACGACGGGCGGAATTGCGTTCAAGCCTGCGGGGCAGGGCACCGACTTGGTGTCGGTCTCTTCGCCTGGCTTCATCTCGGTGGGGACGGCCACCCGCGGCATCACCGTGAGCCAGCCGACCAGCTCGATCGGCATCAACTTCTCGCTGATTGGTGTCGGGCTCATGGAGGGCGGCAATGTTTCCCTGAGTGCTGGCCAGCACGGCGGCGCCTCGGTGACGGTGCAATCGCTCGATCCGACGGTCTTCCAGGTCGATACCCTGATCAACGGGCCCGGCCACGACTCCATCGTCAAGCCGCTGACCAACGGCCAGCAGGGCTTCACTTACTATGTGCAGGTCAAGGAGTTCTCGCAGTTCCTGTCGGGCTACATCAAGGTGACGGAGCCCCGATTCACTCCGGACTCCGTGCTGGTGAGTGCAGTGCAGCCGGCCATTGAGCTGCAGGGGTTGCCGACGACGACGACGACGCTGACCGGATTCAACAACCTTTACGCCCAGATCGGCATTCCGAATGGGCAGTTGACAGGCATTCAGCGGGTGCAATATCTGCGCGGCGGGGCACCCGCTCCGGTCCCGGTGACCTTCGCCAGCAAGCCGGGAGGCGCGGGAATCCTCGCGGATACCCTGAGCCAGTTCACGGGCGGCGCCGACACCGTCACCGTGATCATCGACACCACCAGCAGCCTGTACTACACGCCGACCGGTGGGCCGAACAATCGCGGCGTCCAGTTCAGGCCGCTGACCGCCGGCGCCGACACGATCACGGTGAGCTCCGTCGGGTACATCTCGGTGGGGAGCGCCACTCGCGTGGTGACGATCGCCCAGCCGACGAGCAACATCTCGGTGAACTACCCGTTCATAGGGAGCGGTCTGCAGGAGGGCGGCTCGGCCTCACTCAGCGCCGCCCAGCATGGTGGGGCGGCGGTGACGATCACCTCGCGCAACCCTGCGGTCATTCTGGTGGATTCACTGTCGAACGGACCGGGCGGTGCCAGCTTCACCAAGACCCTGACCAACGGTCAGGCCGGCGTCACTGTCTACTACCAGGCCCTCCCCGGGGTCGTGGACAGCACCTGGGTGGTGGTCTCCGAGCCGCGCTTCGCGCCGGACAGCATCCTGGTCCATACCGTGGTGCCCGGCATCGAGGTCCAGGGCGTGCCCGGACAAATGACGCCGTTCGACAACGATGCAAACGTCTATGCCCAGGTCGGTGTCCTCAACTCGAATAACACCGGCCTGCTCAGGGCGCAGAACCGGCGCGGAGGCGCGAGTGGCCCGCTCACGGCCACCTTCACCAGCAGCACCGCCGCGATCGGACTCATCGTGGACAGCCTCACCCCGGGTGGTGCCGCGAGCGGCACGGCCAGGATCGCGCCGAACATCTACTACACCCCGACCAGCGGGCCCGTCGGCGGTGGCATTGCCTTCCGGCCGCTGCTGATCGGTTCAACGACCGTGTCGGTCAGCATGCCCGGCTTCATCACCGCCACCAGCAACGGCAACCGGGTGGTCAATGTGCTGCAGCCCGGCATGAACCTCTCGACCAACTATCCGACGATCGGCAGCGGATTGCAGGAGGCCGGCTTCGGAAGTCTCGGCGCCACTCAGCACGGTGGCGTGACGGTGACGATCACCTCGTCGGACAGCACCATCCTCAAGCTCTCACCGAATGCGACCACGGCCGGGTCGGGCTCCATCCAGATCCCGCTTGCGAATGGCCAATCGGGCTTCAGCTACTACGTCCAGGGCATGGAGGGGATCAACACGACCACCACCGTGACGATCACTGCGGTGGCATCCGGCTTCACCAATGGGACGCTGGGCGTCTCCGTCGACCGTCCCGCGGTGGAGATCCAGGGCCTCGGCACCTCGTACACCGCCGGCGGGTCGGATGTGAACTTCTACGCCCAGATCGGCTTGCCGAACTCGCAGGCGACCGGCATCCAGCGCGTTCAGGTGCTGCGCGCCGGCGCACCGGCGGCGCTCGTCGCCAGCTTCAGCAGCTCGGTCCCTGCTGCTGGTACTCTCGTCGACAGCGTCGGCGCGGGCACGCCGAAGACGGCGACGATTCCGAACACCGGTCTGGTGTACTACACCCCGACGGGAGGCCCC
>JBDTTN010000106.1:0-7655 GCA_039930625.1 Gemmatimonadota bacterium
GGTCGCAGGTGATCAGCTCACCGAGATTGTTGACGGTCAGGGGGACCGCGGCAACCAGCACCGACCCGAGCAGGATGAGGTTGGTAGTCACTGCGAGGCGGGGCAGCTTCTTGCGGAGTACGGTGTCGGCACCCAGCACGAGGAGCAGCAGCACGAAGGGCTGGATCGGAATGAAGAAGCGCCGCGGTCCCCAGGGCCAGACGGCGATGAGCCCCTCGTAGAAGAGCAGATACAGTCCCAGGGCCGGCAGCGAGCGGCGCAGCGCGAACAGGCCCATGAGCCCCAGCCCCACCGTCACCACCAGCCAGGTGACGTTGTCGATATAAGTGCCGTTCACCCTGATGAACGGCATCACGGCAGGTATAGTGCCCATCACCTGCTCGCGGATTCGCAACGCCACCCTGGTCGGGAACGAGCCGGCCACGGAATCCCTGCTTTCCGCCGCGTCGAGCTGAGCCGCGGCGTCTGCCACGTAGGAGCGGCCGACGACCTTCTCGTGATTGACGGCGGTGAAGACGCCCCAGCCCCCCAACAGCAGAGCGGCGGCGGCGGCGTAGAACGCGAGCACCCGCCACTCTCGATCGAGCGCGAAGCTGATACCGACCGCCCCGATCATCGTCACGCCGATACTGCGGGTGAAGGCGGAGACGATGGCCGCGATCCCGGCGAGCAGCAGGAAGCGCCGGTCCTCCCTGCTCCGGACCATGGCCCAGAGGGTGATCGAGGTCCAGAACCAGTACGCGGCCTCCGACATGACTCGGCCGCCGTAGGAAATCAGGTACGGATTCACCGCGACAGCGGCGAGGAGGCCCAGCGAGAGCCAGACTGGAAGCAGCCGCCGGGCTGCGTCGAAGAATGCCAGCAGCCCCAGCGTGGACAGCACCATGGCCAGCGCGAAGGCCGCCGACTCCCGACCGCCGCTGACCAGATTGGCGAGCGCGATGAGTGCGGGCCAGGCGGGAGGATATTGCCCATGCATCGGTGCCCCGACCCGGAAGCTCTCCCGATAGGAGAAATGTCCGAGCTCACGGCCGAGCAGCATGTAGAGCGCGTCGTCGTTGCTGTGGGTCACGCCGGCGGTGCGGCTCTGCCAGGCAAGCGCCGCGTACAGGAGGAGGAACGCCACGGCGACCGCCCACGCCCAGGCCGGCAGCGGCACACCGCTGCGGACCGGCTTCGGCGGAAGCTGGCCCTCCATTACGTCGGGCCCGGTCTCAAGCGGGACGAGTAACGGTGAGGGCATCGTAGTGATCGCTCAGGCGTCCGGCACAGATACGCGTATCAAAGAATCCGAGGATCTGCTCCCGGAGTTCGAGTCCTTCACGGGTGAGCGCCGCAGGCTCGTCGATGTACCGCTCCAGCCGATCGGCGAGCGCGCCGGCATCCCGCTCCGGAACCAGTCGGTCGGCGAAAGGTCCAAAGGTGTAGGGGATGTCCGAATGGCGGGTCGCGACGACCGGCATTGCGGTTGCCATCATCTGGCCCATCACCGCGGGGGACCCCTCCGAATCGCCGTCCGTCGCCGTCACGCTCGGCACCACGAAGACGTGGCAGTCGAGCGCCAGCGCGATGAGGTCCTTGAAGGGCAGCCAGGCATAGTGCTTCGTCTGCGCCCTGAGACCGAGCGCATCAACCATCCGGAAGATCTCGGCCTTGGTCTCGGCATCCCCGGGGCGACCGAGGGCATCACCGACCAGATGAAGCTCGAGCGGCACGCCGCGCTGCTTGAGCCGGCTGAGCGCATCGATGAGATAGACCCCGCCCTTCTTCTCCCGGAAGGTCCCCGAGAAGAGCACCTTGAGCGGCCCGCCCGGCGGCAGCACCCGCGGGCGATGGGGGAGCGCGACGGCATCCACGCCCAGCGGATGGATCACGAGCTTCTCCCGGGGGCAGCCCAGCTTCTCGAGTCCAACGGACATCGCCGGGCCGAGCGAGAGCACCCGGCTCGCGCGGGCAAAGACCGGCGCGTACCGATCGAGCCACTTGGGGTTGCGGCCGAAGAGGTAGACATCGGCGCCGTAGAAGCTGACCAGCCAGGGTACATCGAGCGCGTCGACGATCGGCAGGTCACCTACGGCCACGTAGCCCAGATGCGAATGAAAGGCGATCGGGTGGTACCGCTTGAGCAGCCGGGCATCGGGGGGGTAGAGGCGACTCGGCCGGAGCCGCCCCCAGACCCGACGGTCGAACCGCTCCCGGTCGAGGTGGATCGCCTCCAGATCGGGGAACTCATCGCGGTTCTCGAGGCTGCCACAGACCACGACCGGACGGTGCCGGGGCACGAACCGCATGTGGTCGTAGAACCAGTTCTGGGTGCGGGCGACGAACCGGTCGATGCGCTGAAGCACCACCGGATGGGCGGTACGAGGGCTGGAACCGATGGCGGTGGAGCCAGGGCTGGGTGAGGCCTTCTCAGCTGTCATTGGCATTCAGGATGATAGATATCAATGTCTATGCCAGTCGCAGATGCCCCGTTGGCGGGCGCGGAGCGCCGTGAAGTGCCTGAGCGAGAGCTAATTGAATCGGCTATGTTGCGTTATCGCAACATCACGTCCGGACCGGCTTCTCCGCAATGGCCCTGGATTTGCCTAGCCCGAGCCTCATGACTGAGCCCAAGAGCGCCACCCCCGCAGCAACCCCAAACAGCAGTGAAATCCATGGCTCCCTGGCTCGAGGGATCGCGTGGACCGGAGCGGCGAAGTGGCTGACGCAGCTGGTCACCTGGGGTGCCACGCTGGTGGTGGCGCATATCCTGGGGCCGGAGGCGTACGGGCTGGTGGGCATGGCGGGGCTGTTCATGGGGCTGGTCACCATGTTCACCGAGTTCGGGCTGGGGACCGCGATCGTCAGTCTCAGGACCCTCGACTGGAACCAGATCGCCCAGATCAACAGCGTGGCGGTGCTGCTCGGCTTCAGCGGTACCCTGATCACCTGCGCCGCGGCGTGGCCGCTCTCGCGTTTCTTCCACGAGCCGGCGGTGATGTGGATCATCATCGCGATGAGCAGCAACTTCCTGATCTCCGCGATCCGCCTGGTTCCCTACTCCCTGCTGCAGCGGGACCTCAAGTTCAAGCGGCTCGCCATGCTGGAGAGCGCCCAGGCGATCATCTTCGCGCTGGCGAATATGCTCTTTGCCTGGCTCGGCTTCGGCTATTGGACGCTGGTGATCGGCGCGGTGATCAGCCAGACGTTCGGCACCGTGAGCACGCTGGTCCTCCGACGCCACGGCTATGTGCGGCCCACCCGCGCGGGGGTGCGCGGCGTGCTGCGCTTCAGCGGCCACATTCTGATCGGCCGGCTGGCCTGGTACTCCTACAGCAATTCCGACTTCGCGGTCGCCGGCAAGGTGCTCGGCAAGGCCGCCCTCGGCGCCTACTCCTTTGCGTGGCAGTTCGCCGGCATTCCGATCGACAAGATCACCTCGCTGGTGACCCGGGTGACGCCGGCCTACTTCGCGGCGGCCCAGGACGACAACGCGACGATCCGGAAGATCCTGCTCAACGTGACCGAGGGGATCGCCTTTCTCACGCTGCCGGCGACGGTCGGCATCTCGCTCGTGGCGAAGGAGTTCGTACCGCTGGTGCTGGGCCCCGAATGGACGGCGACAATCGCCCCGCTGCAGGTGCTCTGCGTCTACGCCTCGTATCGTTCGCTGGTCACGCTGCTCCCCCAGATCCTCAACGTGAAGGGCGATGCGCGCTGGACCATGTGGCTCGGCGTGATCACCGCGCTGGTGCTGCCGGCGAGCTTCTTCGCGGGGAGTCGCTTCGGACCCGTGGGTATCGCGGCGATGTGGATTCTGATCTATCCGATCTTCACGATTCCGCTCTATCGCCGCACCTTCATGCGCATCGAGATGCCGTTCCGCGACTACATGGCCGTCCTCTGGTCGCCGATCCGGGGCACCCTGCTGATGGCGGCGGCAGTCATGGCTACCCGGCTGGTGCTGCCGGAGAGCTGGCCGCTGGCGCTCCGCTGCGGCCTGCTGGCCACGACCGGCGCGCTGGTCTACGCCGCGACGACGGCCCTGCCGCAGAGGGAGCGGCTGCGCAAGATTCTGGTCATGGTGAGGACGCCGCCCGCCAAGCCCGCCGCGACTAATGTCTGAGTCGCCTAGAGGCTGCTTCGCAGAGCGGCGGGGAGTGGGGGACGGCCCCCTCCGAACCAATTGATCCAGCAGAACCAAGTCTCTCGACCTCCGACCCGACTGCCCATGCCGCTCTTCGCGGACCTGAAATCTCTGGCTCGCATCTGCGTCGATGCCCGCGCCTGGCGTGGGGCGCATCGGCAGTTCCTCGTCGAGAACCTGATTGGCCTGGAGCGGAACAGCCGCGCGGGCTACAACGACGACGACCATCTGCGCGCCGCCGCGGAGTGGCTGGGCCGGGCGCAGGATGCGACCGGCGACGGCGGCGTGGCGGGGCGCTACTCGCTGATGAAGGGATGGACGTCATCGTACCCCGAGACCACCGGGTACCTGATCCCGACCCTGCTGCGGCTCGCGGAGGTGACGGGGGACGCCGGCTACCGCGACCGGGCGAAGCGCTGCCTCGAATTCCTGCTCGGGGTGCAGCTCGAGTCAGGCGCCTTTCCGGGAATGGAGATCTCCGAGAACCGCACCCAGCCATCGATCTTCAACACCGCGCAGATCCTCAACGGGCTCCGCGCCTGGCATGAGGCGACGGGAGAGGAGCGGGTGCTCGTCGCGGCGAAGCGGGCCTGCGACTGGCTGGTGGCGGAGCAGGATCCGGACGGCGCCTGGCGCAAGCATCTCTACGGCAAGGACACCTACAGCTACATGGCGCACGCCGGCTGCTGGATCGCCGAGATGGGCGAGTACCTGGGAGAGCAGCGCTACTTCGACAGCGCCCGCGGACATCTCGAATGGGTGCTGCAGCAGCAGAACCCGGAGACCGGCTGGTTCGACAAGAGCGGCTTCAGCATCGCCAAGCACCACAAGGGGGCGGTGACCCACACGATCGCCTACACGATCTGGGGCGTGCTCATGATGGCGCGGATCCTCGGCCACGAGCGGGGGATCGCGGCGGCGCGGTTGTCCGCCATGAAGGTCGCGCGACGGCTGGAGCTCTCCCGCTGGCTGCCGGGAGTCCTCGACGCCAACTGGCGCGGCCAGGCGAACTACGCCTGCCCCACCGGCAACGCCCAGATGGCGCTGGTCTGGTTCGAGCTGCACCGGCTGCAGCGGGACCCGGCGCTGGTGAGCGC
The DNA here is from genome assembly GCA_039930625.1 of Gemmatimonadota bacterium. Classification (GTDB taxonomy): domain Bacteria; phylum Gemmatimonadota; class Gemmatimonadetes; order Gemmatimonadales; family GWC2-71-9; genus JADJOM01. The sequence continues at coordinate 5,227 of JBDTTN010000106.1, forward strand.
CGCCTGCAAGGCGATCGACCTGGTGAAGCGGGCCCAGCCGATGAGCTCGCCAGCGCCAGGCATCCGGGGTGCGATCCCCGGCTCGGCCCCAATCTGGGGCGGCTACATCTACATGAGCCTTCCCAACTGGGCCGCCAAGTTCTTCATAGATGCGCTGCTGGTGAAGCGCCAGGTGCTGGCGGATCTCCGCGCACTTCCGCCCGCTGCAACGGCGCTGGCGCCGGACGTCCCCGCGACGATCCCAGCGGTGGGCCCGGCGGCGCGCACTCGGCCGCGCGTGGTCCTGCTCGCCTCACCCGGCGCGCACAAGGTGGAACAGATGGCCACGGCGTGGGCAGGCTGGGGATTCAAGCCGGACTGCGTGGTGCTCTCCACCGAGGCCGATGCGCCCGCCAGCGCCCGGCTCTGGAAGCGCATCCAGCAGGACGGTCTCGGCGTCCTGCTGGGAAGGAAGCCTGCGCGCAGGCCCGGAGCCGCGGGCGCAAAGCCCCATCCGGTCTACGTGCCGCCGGGTGAGGCGGTGGAGAGCTACTGCCGCCGCATGGGGATCCGCCTGATCGAGGTGGGCCGGCTCGACAGTCCGGCCGCGGTCGCCGCCGTGCAGGCGGAGCAGCCCGATCTGGCGGTGTACGCCGGCGCCGGCATCCTGCGCAAGGTGATCCTCGATGTGCCGCGACTCGGCACCCTCAACGCGCACATGGGGATTCTGCCGCACTTCCGGGGGATGAATGTGGCGGAGTGGAGCCGGTGGTACGGTGCGCCGACGGGGTGCACCGTCCACCTGGTCGATCCGGGTATCGATACCGGCGACATCGTCTGCTGCCGAGCCATCTCCACCGCGGCTGCAAAGAGCATCTTCGAGCTGCGGCAGCTCATCGATGCCGCGCAGATCAGGTTGCTGGGCGAGGTGGTGGAGTACGTCGTGGCGACGGGGGAGTTGCCGGCGCGCCGGCCACAGCAGGCGGCGGAGGGGCGGCAGTACTTCGCGATGCATCCGGAGGTGCGTCAGCTTCTGGAAGGCTCGCTCGCAGGTGGCAAACGGGCGGCAGGATGACTGGGGCGATTAAAGCTCCCGCAGCAGCCGACCAGTACAGTCGCCGCCTGACGGATGGACTCTGCTTCGACCCGGAACCGGATTGAGGGCACCGAGAATGCGCCCAGGCCAATACATCGATGCACGTCGCTCCTTGCCGTTGGCGGGATTGAGCCTCGCCCGGCAGGCGTTGGACCTTCAGCACGTCCTCAACCGGAAGCGTCGCGCGCAGGCCCAGCCTAGTATGGAGGGCATCGCCGAACCGCTCTCAGACGCGACCACCACGTCGCGACAATTTTGCGACCGAGAGACCAGGCCTCGTGGCTTTGCACCGGAGCTTCCACGGTGAGCCGGACCGAACATTTGAGAGGCGCAGGTACTTGGCTCGCCGGCTGTGCAAGCGCGGAGCCAGGACGGCGGCGCCTCCTGCTCCTTAGCTATCATTTCCCGCCCGGTCAGGCCGCCGGCGCGCTCCGCTGGGAGCAACTTGCTCACCATGGGGCCGAACTCGGATGGAGCGTAGACGCGATCACCTTGTCGCCAGGGGATCTGATACGTCACGACCCCTCCCGGCTGGCCAACTTGCCGCCTGACAACATGGTCTATGGGGTCGCCGCGAGGAGGGGCTTGATGTCCCATCTTGAGCAGATATTGCTGAAGGTCCCGCGAGGTCTGACCACACCTCGATCACGAGAGGAGTCGAGAGATGGATCGGCCGTACGTGTTGGCCCGGCCGAATCGTTTCGCAATCAGGACATCCGCTGGCGGCCGATCACAAGGCGCACTGTAACGCGAGCAATCTCCGCCTTGAAGGTATACGAGACCGACCGGCTGTGGGCCCACGCCGCGCTGCAAATGGCCCGACGACTCCTCGCTAGTGGACAGTACAATGCCGTGGTCTCCTGCGGCCCGCCCAACATGGTGCACACGGCGGCGCGGGTCGCGGCACTGGAGGCGGGTCTTCCTTTCGTCATGGATCTTCGAGATCCATGGAGCCTCCAGGAACGGTTGCCGGAGGCGATCGCCAGTCCGATCTGGCTGATGCTCGCGCGGTTCCACGAGCGGCGCGCCGTCTCCGCTGCGAATCTGGTCGTAATGAACACTGACGTTGCGCGAGATCGTATGCGCGCGCTTTATCCGGGGAAGGCAGCAGACATCTTAACAGTGATGAACGGGTACGATGAGGAGCCGCTTCCACCCCCAACCGAGAGCGGAGCCTTTGTGGTCGCCTATGCGGGCGCGATCTACCTCGATCGTTCTCCGACGTCGTTGTTTCGGGCCGCAGCACGGGTCGTGCGCGAAAAGCAGCTTTCAGCGGATGAGTTCCGAATAGAGCTGATGGGATCCGTGCATAACTTCAATGGGGTCCCCATCGCGGAAATCGCTGCCAGAGAAG
>JBDTTN010000107.1:0-7614 GCA_039930625.1 Gemmatimonadota bacterium
ACCAGTACGCCATCGAGGATACGACCGGGAAACACACGCTCGCCGAGCTCCGGGCGCTGCAGGACTGGTACCTCCGCTATGCGCTGACGGCGGTGCCGGGGGTGGCCGAGGTCGCAGCGGTTGGCGGGTTCGAGAAGCAGTACCAGGTGGATCTCGATCCGGCCCGGCTGCAGGCCTACAACATTCCGATCACGCGGGTGATGAGCGCCATCCAGAACGCCAACTCCGATGTCGGGGCGATGGTGCTGGAACTCTCCGAGCGGGAGTACATGGTTCGAGGGCTCGGCTATCTCAAATCGATCGCCGACATCGAGAACGTGGTGGTCGAGGCGACTGCAAATGCGACCCCCATTCGGGTGGCCGAGTTGGGAAGGGTGTCGATCGGACCGGCGGTCCGTCGGGGTATCGCTGAACTGGATGGGCGGGGCGACGCCGTCGGCGGAATCGTGGTGATGCGGTTCGGGGAGAACGCACTCACCACTATCACCAACATCCGGCGGAAGCTGGAGGAGATCCGCTCCGGTTTGCCGCCCGGCGTCATCATCACCCCGGTCTACGACCGCAGCGACCTGATCCTGCGGGCGATCGACAATCTGAAAGGCAAGTTGCTAGAGGAGAGCATCATTGTCGCGCTGGTCTGCGTGGTGTTCCTGCTGCATGCGCGCTCGGCGCTGGTGGCGATCATCACGCTCCCGATCGGGATCCTGATGGCCTTCATCGCCATGCGGCAGGTCGGAGTCGGTGCGGACATCATGTCGCTCGGCGGCATCGCGATCGCGATCGGGGCGATGATCGACGCGGCGATCGTCATGATCGAGAACATGCACAAGCACCTCGAGCGCGCCATCGATGCCCGCGCGCTGGCCGCCGGCGAGCCGACGGCGGGAGCGCGGCTCGATTCTTCGCGGCTCTCGCCGGCGGACCGCTGGCGCATCGTGGTGGATTCCGCGAGGGAGGTCGGCCCGGCGCTCTTCTTCTCGCTGCTCATCATCACGGTCTCCTTCCTGCCGGTGTTCTCGATGGAAGGCCAGGAAGGGCGCCTGTTCAAGCCGCTCGCGTTCACCAAGACCTTCGCGATGGCGTCGGCGAGCCTGCTCTCCGTGACGCTGGTCCCGGTTGCCATGGGTCTCTTCATCCGGGGCACCTTGTTTCGTGAGCGAGCCAACCCGGTCAACCGGGCACTCATCTGGCTGTACCGGCCAGTGATCCGGCTGGTGCTCAAGCACCGGTGGCCGGTGATCTGGGCGGCGCTGGCCTGCCTCGTCGTGACCTGGGTCCCGTGGGCGCGCATCGGCAGCGAGTTCATGCCGCCGCTCAATGAAGGGACGATCCTGTACATGCCAACGACGCTGCCCGGTGTCAGCGTGGCGCGGGCGCGGGAGATTCTGCGGACCCAGGACGCCATCCTCAAGCGGTTCCCGGAGGTCGACCACGTCTGGGGCAAGGCGGGTCGAGCCGAAACCGCCACCGACCCCGCCGGTCTGGACATGTTCGAGACCACGATCAGCCTCAAGCCGGAGAGCGAGTGGCCCGCCGGGATGACCTATGACCGGCTGGTGGCGGAGATGGACTCGAGCGTCCGGCTGCCGGGGATCACCAATGCCTGGACCATGCCTATCAAGGGCCGGATCGACATGCTCGCGACCGGCATCCGGACGCCGGTGGGGATCAAGGTGTTCGGCCCGGATCTGGCCGAGCTGGAGCGCCTCGGCAAAGCGATCGAGCAGGCGGTGCAGACGGTGCCGGGCACGCGCAGCGCCTTTGCGGAGCGGGCTGTCTCCGGGTACTACCTCGACATCGATATCGACCGCGCGGCGGCGGCCCGACACGGCCTGAATGTGGGAGACGTGCAGACGGTAATTGCGACCGCTGTGGGCGGCATGACGATCACCCAGACGGTCGAGGGACGGGAGCGATATGGTGTACGCATTCGCTATCCGCAGGAGCTCCGGGACACGCCCGAGCGACTCGCCTCCGTGCTTGTGCCCGTAGCGCACGGTGGCGCTGGCCGGAACAGCGGCGAGGGAATGGGCGCAGGTAGCGCAGGTGCCTCACAATCTGGCCAGGCGGCCTACGTGCCGCTGGGTCAGGTCGCCACGATCCGGCAGGTGGCCGGCCCGATGGTCGTGCGCACCGAGGACGCCATGCCGACAGCCTGGGTCTTTGTCGATGTGGCGGGCCGCGACATCGGGAGCTACGTCGCCGAGGCGCAGGCGAGTGTCGAGGCGATGGTCCCGCTGCCGGCGGGGTATCGCATCGCGTGGAGTGGCCAGTTCGAGTACATGCAGCGCGCGGCGGCCAAGCTCAAGCTGGTCATTCCCGCGACGCTGGCGATCATCTTCCTGCTGCTCTACCTCAACTTCAGGAGCGTTGGTGAATCGTTGATCGTGATGCTGTCGGTGCCCTTCGCGCTGGTAGGCGGCATCTGGTTCATCTGGTTCCTGGGCTACAACTGGTCGGTCGCAGTGGCGATCGGCTTCATCGCGCTGGCTGGCGTCGCGGCCGAGACCGGCGTGGTGATGCTCATCTACCTGGACCACGCCTGGGCGGCGCAGCGTGCCGCTGGTCAGCTCTCCCTGCAGGGGCTGTACGAGGCGGTGCTGGAGGGCGCAGTAGAGCGGGTCCGACCGAAGATGATGACTGTGACGGCCATCATCGCCGGCCTGCTCCCGGTGCTGTGGGGCTCCGGGGCGGGATCCAGCGTCATGCGCCGGATCGCGGCCCCCATGATCGGCGGGATGGTGAGCAGCACAGTACTTACCCTGATCGTGATTCCGGCGGTCTACTCGCTGTGGAAGCAGTGGGAGCTCGGCCGCGAGGCGGCGAGCGCGCAACTGCCGGTGACGGGGGCGATTGCCGATTCACCGATGCCGGGGTGACGTGACATTCTCAAGCAATCGTAACCTCCGCGTCATCGGGGTCTCACGCTCGACCCGGTTTCTTCAATGGCGGAGTGATTCTCAACGATCGCTAAGCGCGGGCTCAGGACGGTTTCAGGGCGGCGGTTCAATATTGATCGCGAAGGTTGGAACGACGAATCACTGAACCCGCGATCAGCCGAGCCGCTGATCAAGTCTCAAGGAGGATCCCATGACCGCTCGCACCGTTTTTGGTCTCACTTTCGTCCTGCTGCTGGGCGCCACCGTCAATGCCCGCGCGGACGGGCCCGTCCCTCCGGCGCTCCGGAGCTTCAAGCCCTACCAGGTGGTGGAGCAGATCATGGCGCAGCGGGAGGTTCTAGGCCTGAGCAGCGACCAGTTCGCTCGCCTCGATGAGCTCAGCATCGCGGTCCGGGCCGAGAAGCACAGCTTCACCCATCAGGGTGGCAAGCCGCACAACACCCAGCACGTTCCGATGATCACCCGGCAGCAGGCCTACGACAAGGCGCTCGCGGTACTGACCCCGGACCAGCAGGCACGGTTCGATTCCATGTATCTGATCCCGGCCACCCCCGAGCGCGCGCGGCGCAAGGTGATCACACCCCACGGCAAGCCGTGAAGCAGGGCCGTCGGGACCGGGTCACATCGGTCCCGACGGTGGCTCGTACCTCGATCGGCCGCCACGGCGCCGATCAGGATTTCATTCATTGTTGCGTCACCGACGCACTGGAGTAATCGATGTCTCGATTCGCCTCACTTGCTGGCCTCGCCGGAATCGCTGTCATTGCCTTGGGCGCATGCAGTAGTTCCACCGCCCCCGCAACCGCCACACTTACGGCGGTCAGCCCGACCCCAGCGGCGACCGCAGTCTCCCCGTCAACTACGATCGTGCTCACCTTCGGGCAGCCGATGATGGCGGGGATGGAGCAGTTCATGGATCTGCACCAAGGTGGCATCTCCGGCGCCACCATGCCGATGACGTGCGGCTGGAGTCCGGACATGACCACCCTCACCTGCACGCCGACGAGTTCGCTCCCGGGCGGCACGCAGTTCACCATTCACGTCGGGGCGGGAATGACCGACGGGCAGGGCCACATGATGGGTATGGATGCCTGGACAGGCATGGGCGGGCAGTGGGCGACGAGCGGGATGATGGGTGGGACCCACGCCGGACAGCCGATCGCGATGATGGGATCGGGCTGGAAGCAGGGCAGTCACTACGGCATGATATTCAGCTTTACGACGTCGTGAGGCCTGCGGGGAGGACCAGGCGGAAGACTGCGCCTGGTTCATTCCCCAGAAACTCGAGGCGGCCGCCGTGAGCCTGGGCGGCCGCCTTTGCAATGGCAAGCCCGAGGCCGGTACTGTCGCCGTGCGCGGCCCTCGCATCTCCCCGAAAGAACCGATTGAACAGCCGGGGCCGATCCTCCTCGGAGATACCGGGACCGGTGTCCCGAACGGTGAGGGAAGTCGGATCGCCGGCGCTGATCGCGATCTCGATGGTTCCGTCCCTTGGAGTATGCTTCACGGCGTTATCCACCAGATTGCTGATGATGCGCTCCAGCATCGCGGCATCGCCGCGGACGACGCTGATCGGGCCGGACAGGACGATGCGCAGATTTCCCTCCCCAGCCACCGCCTGGAATCGGCTTCGAACCCGCTCGGCGATGTCGCGCAAGTCGACCTCGGTCTGGTCCTGGGCGCTGAGACCCGCCTCATTCCGCGCGAGCGTGAGCAGATCGGTGGCCAGCCGGGTCAGCCGCACGACCTCCTCCCGGCAGCGTTCGAGGGTATCGCGGTACTCCTGAGTGGTGCGCTCACGTCTGAGGGCGAGGTCCAGCTCTCCGCGAAGGGCAGTGAGTGGGCCACGCAGCTCGTGGCTCGCATCCGCGGTGAAGCGGCGCTGGAGCGCCGAGGCCTGATCAAGCCGTGCGAGCATGGCGTTGAGCACCTGCACCAGTCGGGTGAACTCGTCAACGTTTGCGTGGGCGGTGATCGTGGGGGAGGGAGTGCCTTCACGGATCGATTCCACCTGCTCGGTGATCTCGCGGGTCGGGCGCAGGGCATCCCCGGCTATGCGCCAGCCAACCAGAAATGCGGCGCCAACCGCGACGATGACGAGAAGCAGGCCGAGCAGCAGGAAATCGCGCAGCGTGCGTTCCAATGGCGCCAGCGGGGCGGCGACCTGGAGCATGTGCATGCCGTGCGCGGCCCCGACGAGCTGAAGCGGATAGACCACGCAGCGGAGCCGCTGGCCCCGCCAGAGATGGGTGTCCCAGACGATCCGGCCTTCTCGCGCGGCCGCGACCGCGTCGGCGGGGAGCATGAGATCAGTGGAGAGGTTCGTGCTGCGTACCAGCGGGGCCCCGGCACTGCTCCACAACTGCGCATACCGGGTCAATTCGGCGCCGGCCCCGCTCCCGGCACTGAGCAGCACTCCCTCGTGGAATTCGAACTCCGAACTGGTATGAGCGGCTCCCGCCTGGGCCTCGACTTCGGCGAGATGGACCAGCGTGCCGTCGAGCTGACGGTAGAGCAGGGTGCGGAGGGCCAGTGCGCTGACGAGGCCGAGCAGGAGGGTGAGTGTGAGGATGCCGACGGCGGTCCTGAGCGCGAGCGCGAGCCGAAAGGAGCGCACGCTCAGTCGGCGGCTTCAGTGCGAAGGGCGTAGCCGGCGCCCCGCACGGTTTGAATCAGCCGGGGCCGATCCCCATCCTCGAGCTTCTTGCGGAGATTGGACATGTGGGCGTCTACCACATTGGTCTCAGGGTCGAAGGACATGTCCCAGACCTTTTCCAGCAGCGTGGTGCGGCTGACGACCCGTTCCGGGTTGAGCAGGAAGAACTCAAGCAGTCGGAACTCCCGGGGTGAAAAGTCCAGGGCCTTGCCGCCGCGCTTCACCAGCCGCTTCAGCCGATCCATCTCCAGGTCCTGATAGCGGAGGATGCCGGTAGCGGGGCCGAGCTGACGACGGGTGATGGCGTTCACCCGCGCGAGGAGCTCCTCCAATGCGAAGGGCTTGGTCAGGTAGTCATCGGCGCCAGCGTTGAGGCCCCGGACCACATCCTGGGTGGAGTCCCGGGAGGTCAGCATCAGGATGGGACACTGTAGGCCGCTCCTGCGCAGTTCGCCCGCGAGGTGCAGGCCGTCCATCCGAGGGAGCTGCACATCGAGGAGGATGAGGTCATACGGATTAATGCTGGCCAGGTTGCCTCCCTCGACCCCGTCGCCGGCCACATCCACGGCGTGACCCTCTTCCTCGAGGGCTTGCTTGAGGAAGCGGGCGACTTTGGTTTCGTCTTCGACGACTAGTACCCGCATTCTGTCTCCGTTGGCTCGGTGACCGGCATGAGACTATCACCCTCCGCCCGCGACGGACCGATTCTCAAGGAATCCTAACCCTCCCTTTAGAACGGAGTAACCTCCGCGCCGTAGCTTCTGACCCGTCATCCTGAATCAAGGGTCGGAAATGCGATCGACGTTTTGCCTGACTATCCTCTCGGCTGGCGCTCTCCTGATCCCTTGCGCCCCGCTGTTTGCCCAGATTGACTATCGAAATCTTGACGACGACCGACCGACGCGGGTGGAGGACGCGTACCCTGTCGAGCGGTATGCCTTCGAGGCTCTGCTCCCCTACCGGGTCGATCGCCAGGTGGACGGTACCACTATCCACAGCGTGGTGCCGGAGTTGTCGTACGGTCTGCTCCGGAACACACAATTCGGCCTGCGGCTCCCCGTCGCGGTGGTGGATGGTCCGGGCTCGACCCGCACTGGTCTCTCAGGGATTCGCGTCTTTGGACTCTACAATTTCAATACCGAATCCCGATCCCTGCCTGCCTTGTCGCTCCGCCTGGATGGAGCCTTCCCGGTCGGCTCGTTGGCGGGCGACAGAGCTCGCGTCGCGATCAAGGCGATCGCCACCCGGTCCTGGGGCAAGAACCGGATTCACCTGAACGGTGCCTACGGATTCGGTGCGGACGGTGCTGCCGCGGCGGCAGAGGGGCTTCCGCGCTGGTGGCTGGGCGCGGCCATCGATCGGACCCTGTTCCGCCAGAGCACCCTCGTCGTCGGCGAGATCTACCTCCTGCACTCGGTGCGTGGCGCGGCAACGGAGGTGAACGCCACCGTGGGAGCGCGCTATCAGTGGACCCCGACGACGGTGTTCGACCTCGGCGTCAGCCGGCGCCTCCGGGCCGCTGCCGGCCCGGACATCGCCGTCACCGTTGGGATCTCCCACGCCTTTGCGATCCCCGGGCTGATGCCCGGGCGATCCTCCCGATAACCGAAGATCTCTGGCAATGCAAACGCACCGTCCTCTACTCCTCATCGGCGCGGTCCTGGCCCTGCTCGGTCAGCCCCTCTCCGCCCAGGAGTCGCGAAGCGAACAGTTTTATCTGCCCGGTTCGTTCAACTGGGCCATGCTCGACAACTACCCCGAGGCAGCGCGACTCTTCAACGCCTTTGATTACGGGCACGCGATTCTCTACGAAAGGCTGTATACCAGCCCGAAGGCGCCTGTGGCTGAATTGGAGACTCGCCAGTTCGATTACATCACCACCGATCTGCTGATTCGGCCACCACGGTTCGCTGTGGCCGAGGAGGTGATCGAGCCGAACTACGCCAGGCTGGCCTGGAAGGCCAAGCTGATGTTCGACTGGGCCCATGTCCTGCACCGGCAGGTCTACGATGTCTACGCCGACGAGCGTCTCAGTGAGCAGGGCAAGGACTCCCTCGT